>JBJORE010000049.1:0-11251 GCA_046049565.1 Actinomycetota bacterium | reverse complement strand
TGCTAAGGCAGCATCCCTAGTCATGGTTGGTCGCACAATTCGAGAACTAGTCTCAGAAGGTCATTTGCCACCTGCCGATGGAACTCACATTCCTGCTGGGTCGGCAATTGCCGTGAAAGAGGCTGTGCTTCCGTTCAAGCGCTTCGCAACCAAGGATGGTCGTTTTGTCGACTCGCTACTTGGTCCGGAAATGCGCTCAACCGGTGAAGTCATGGGTATGGATGTTGACTTCCCAACCGCGTTCGCAAAGAGTCAGGCCGCGGCCGGTACCTCTCTACCAACCAATGGAACGATCTTCATCTCGGTTGCCGACCGCGACAAGCCGCAAGTAATCCTTCCTGTACGTAGACTCCAGCAACTCGGCTACCGCATTCTTGCGACCGACGGAACCGCTGCGATCCTGGAACGACACGGTATCGCAGTAGCCAGCGTTCGTAAGCACTCCAGTCCAGGCGAAGAGCCGTCAATCGTGGACCTAATCAACGCAGGAAAGGTTGACGTAATCGTCAACACTCCTTCCGGTTCATCTGCTCGCAAGGATGGTTACGAAATTCGCGCTGCGACAACTGCCGCTGACAAGGCAATTTTCACAACGATCGCTCAACTTAGCGCAGCAATTGGCTCTTTTGAGAAAGTTATTGACGGTCCGTTCGAAGTTCGTTCGCTGCAGCAGCACGCGGTAGATCGCGCGGCGAAACTTGCCTAAATTGTTTGGTGCGAAGTTGGTCGAAGCGCAAGACGCATTCGGTCAGCTTTGTGTCGGCATCGATCCTCACTCATCGCTACTTCAGAGTTGGGGACTCGCAGATTCGGTCGCCGGCCTTCGCGAATTCTCGCTTGCGGTTGTTGAGGCTTGTGCTTCTCGAATATCGCTCATCAAGCCGCAAGTTTCGTTTTTCGAACGCTTCGGCGCACCAGGTTACGAGGTGCTTTCCGAAGTTACTCAGCTGGCTCACAGTGTTGGACTTGTTGTTGTGGCTGACGCTAAGCGTGGCGACATTGGAACAACAATGGACGCTTATCTCGAAGCCTGGTTTGGAGGCAAATCCGGACTTTATGCCGATGCCCTAACCGTTTCGCCGTATCTCGGGTTGGGTGCAATTTCCGAAGGCTTCGAAAAGTGGATTGAAGCGGGCAAGGGCGTCTATTCGCTGGTGGCTACTTCAAACCCACAGGGGGAGACTGTGCAACGAGCCAAAATCGAAGATAAGACCCTTGCCGCCGACCAATGGAATCAGCTTTCGAGCCTAAACGGTAGCGGTTTTGGACCATACGGAGCCGTTGTCGGGGCGACTTTGGATTTGGCCTCGTTCGGAATAGATAGCTCCGTCTTGAACGTGCCGGTTTTGGCTCCTGGTTTTGGTGCTCAAGGCGCAAAACTTTCTGAAGCTCAGGCAACCTATGGCCCACTGGCTAAGAATGTGGCATTTTCTGTCTCTCGTTCGGTTTTGAAAGCCGGACCCGCGGGAATCATCGATGCCATAAATGTAGCTAACGCTGAACTTCGCGTGGGTCTGACTAAGTAGGCTTTAGAAATGACTTCAAGACTCGCTGTTATCGCCGGGCCTACCGCCGTGGGTAAGGGGACTGTTGTCCGCCATATTCTGGCCGAACATCCAGAGTTCAAGTTGTCTGTGTCCGCCACCACTCGCTCCCCAAGACCAGGTGAGGTCGACGGAGTTGATTACTTCTTCTGGACTCCTGAACGCTTTGAACAAGCTATTGCTAACAATGAGCTTCTTGAATACGCAACAGTTCATGGGCTGAACCGTTATGGAACTCCTCGAAAGCCGGTTGAAGAAGCACTTGCTCGTGGGGAAAACATCGTTTTAGAGATCGACATTCAGGGTGCTAAGCAGGTCAAAGCATCAATGCCCGAAGCGCTAACAATCTTCATTCAACCACCCAGTTGGGACGAATTGGTTAGTCGCCTAAGTATCCGTGGCACGGAAGATGTAGCCGAGCAAGAAAAGCGATTAGCAACGGCGAAGGTCGAGCTGGCTTCTGCCGATGAATTTGATTACCAGGTAGTCAACGATGAGGTGGCTAAATGCGCCGCCCAAGTCGTAGAATTGATGTCATGACTACCGAACCGCTACACGGAATTGTTTCGCCTTCCATCGACAACCTTCTAACCAAGGTTGGCTCAAAGTACGAACTTGTGATGTTTGCTGCTAACCGCGCACGTCAGATCAACCAGTACTACTCGGAGCTTCAGGCCGGTAGCCTATTCAACAACGTAGGCCCATTGGTGTCTGCCACCGTTGATGAGAAGGCGCTAACGATCGCGCTACGCGAAATCGACCAGGATAAACTGGTCAAGACTGCTACCGTCTAACAAATCATGCGCGTACTGGTTGGAATAACCGGTGGTGTTGCCGCTTATAAGGCGGCTGAGGTAATTCGCGGATTAGTAGAAGCCGGTCACGAGGTGCGTGCCGTTCCCACTCCAAACGCACTTCGGTTTATTGGCGCTGCCACTCTTGAAGCTCTAACCCATAATTCAGTTAATAGTGAGCTCTATGACGACGTCGAAGAGGTCCGTCATATCGAGCTTGCCAAATGGGCTGAGCTCATAATCGTTGCCCCGGCAACTGCCAGTTTTCTGGCTAGAACTGCTAGTGGCCTTGCCGATGATCTTTTGGGAAACATAATTCTCGCGTCTACCGCGCCATTGGTAATAGCACCTGCCATGCACACTGAGATGTGGCAGAACCAGGCGACCATCACAAACGTTCAAACTCTAAAGAGTCGCGGCATTCTCGTGATTGAACCAGCGGTCGGAAGATTGACTGGAGCCGATAGCGGTGTCGGCCGTTTACCTGACCCCGAATACATTGTTCAAAGCGCCCTTTCCAAAGTTGTCGCTAAAGACTTTGCTGGTAAAAAGGTCTTGATTGTGGCTGGTGGAACACGAGAGGCAATTGATCCGGTTCGTTTTATTGGTAATCGTTCTTCCGGCAAGCAGGGGATTGCCTTGGTTGAGGAAGCTGTCGCTCGCGGAGCATCGGTCCAACTTATCGCGGCGAACTTTGCTTATTACTCACCAGAAGTGATTACCAAGAATGTATCGAGTACTGATGATCTGGTTCGGGCACTCGGTGATGGAGGCTCCGACTTCGACATCGTAGTTATGCCTGCTGCCGTTTCCGACTTCCGAGTTTCTGAGCCTAGTTCTAAGAAGGTCAAGAAAGGTGACAGCGACTCTCAGCTCAATCTTTCGCTGGTTGAAAATCCCGACGTGATTTCAATGTTGGCAAAAGGCGTTCGCTCTATAAATCCAATGGCCAAAATTGTCGGTTTTGCGGCAGAGACCGAAAGCGGTAAAGAACTCATTGAACTTGCCAAGGGGAAGTTGGCTCGTAAGGGGCTTGATATGGTTGTCGCAAACGAAGTATCCGATTCGCTGGCGTTCGATCAGGATTCAAACGACGTCGTCCTAGTAACCGCCAGTGGTGAAAGACCTATTTCCGGACCTAAGAGATTTATCGCAAAGGCGATCTTTGACGCTATCAGTCAGTAGATGTCTTATGGGCGAATATACTTAGACCAATGTCTGAATTACGCTACTTCACCTCTGAATCCGTTACCGAAGGTCACCCTGACAAGGTTTGTGACCAAATCAGTGACACCATTCTTGATGCCATTCTGGCTTCTGACCCGGCTGCGCGTGTGGCCGTGGAAACAATGGTCACGACCGGTCTAGTTCACGTTGCTGGTGAAATCACCACGGAAACCTACGTCGAAATTCCTAAGCTTGTTCGCGATCGAGTAAACGCCATCGGCTACACCAGCTCAGACATCGGGTTCGATGGAAACAGCTGTGGCATCAGCGTTTCAATTGGTGAACAGAGCCCCGACATTGCTCAGGGTGTTGATAGCGGCATTGAAGTTCGTGAGGGAAACTCAAGCGAAGACTTGGATGCACAGGGCGCTGGCGACCAGGGGATCATGTTCGGTTACGCCAGTAATGAAACCCCAGTTCTAATGCCTGCTGCAATTTGGTTGGCTCACCAATTGAGTGCAAAGTTGGCTGAAGTTCGCAAGGAAGGTGTTTTCGAATACCTTCGCCCAGACGGTAAAACTCAGGTCACGATGGGTTTCGAGGGTTCAGTTCCGAAGACAATTGAGACTGTTGTGCTCTCAACTCAACACCATCCATCGGTTTCAACCGAGCAGTTGAGAACTGACATGCAGAATTTCGTCATCGAGCCGATTCTGACTGCGAGCGGTTTTGATTTCGAAAACTACTCTGCACTTATCAACCCGACCGGGCGTTTTGAAATTGGTGGCCCAATGGGAGATGCCGGCCTAACCGGTCGCAAGATTATCGTTGACACTTACGGCGGGGCTGCTCGTCACGGTGGCGGCGCTTTCTCTGGAAAAGACCCTTCAAAAGTTGACCGTTCGGCTGCGTATGCAATGCGATGGGTGGCAAAGAACATCGTTGCTGCTGGCTTTGCCGATCGTGCCGAGGTTCAGGTTGCATATGCCATTGGTAAGGCAAACCCAGTCGGTCTCTACGTTGAGACTTTCGGGACTGAAAAATACTCGCTATCGGCTATTACTAAAGCAGTCTTGAGTGTTTTTGATCTTCGCCCTAAGGCCATCATTAACGATCTCGACTTACTTCGCCCTATTTACGCCCAGACGGCTTCCTACGGACACTTCGGTCGGGAACTTCCTGACTTTACCTGGGAGAAGACCGACCGCGTAGGCGAGCTTCAAAAAGCCCTCAGGTCGTAAACATGATTGCCGAGATTTACGCTCGGGTTGTCTTTCAATCCCCACTACCAGCGCTAGATCGAGAGTTCGAGTACATCGTTCCTCAGGATTTAGTCGCATCTGTTGAAGTTGGATGCCGCGTGAAGGTTCCCTTCGCTGGTCAAACCAAAGAGGGATTCGTCGTTGCGCTTGACAACGTAAGAGAATTCCCAGGCAAGTTAAGTTCGATCAGTTCGGTAGTTTCTGACGCTGTAGTTCTTAAGCCTCATGTTTACCAACTTTTGAAAGCTGTGGCGGTTAGGCAATGTTGCAGCGTGGGCGAGTTATTAGATAACGCCGTTCCCAAGCGTTCGGTTCGTGTTGAAAAGGCACACCTTTTCCAGATGCTTGAATCTAATGCCCAAACCCCTGGTCGCAAATTTGCAGAATTGGTTCGGCCGGTCTTTGATACCGCAACTGGATTACCGGCTTATGCGTCCCGAATTACGAACCTAGTGAGCGAATATTTCCAGACTGGTAGGTCGGTCATTGTTTGTGTGCCAGATTTTCGAGACGTTACCAACCTTTCAAAACTATTTGTAAAGGTAATTCCAGATGAGTCGCTCACCATCCTAGATTCCAATGACGTTGGTTCGAAGCGTTATGAAGCTTTCCTTTCTCAGCTTCAGACCGATTGCAGGGTAGTTCTTGGCACGCGATCGGCAATTTACTCGCCCGTTAGTGCCGAAGCAGCCCTTATCGTTTGGGATGATGGAGACCAAAGCCACCAGGATCAGCAAGCTCCGTACCTTACGACTCGAGAAATTGCACTTATACGTCAATCACAGTTTCAAGCGCCGCTTCACTTTCTCTCGCACGCAAGAAGTACTGAGGTGCAGCGCCTAGTCGAAATTGGCTACCTCGAAGAAAGTAATGTAAGTTCTTGGCGCCCGAAAGTCGCTATTTCCGAAGGTCGCGGACTTGATGGAACAGCGTTCAAGGCAATCAAGCAGGGACTTGAGATAGGTCCGGTGCTTTTTCAGGTCGCAGCGCCAGGAACTGCTAGGTCACTCTATTGCGCTTCCTGCAATGTCAGGTCTCAGTGTAATAAATGCAATGGACCACTTTGGATGAACGCAAATGGTCAGATCGTCTGCCGTTGGTGTGGTCAATTTAACTTAGATTTCAACTGCAAGGTCTGCAACGACAATAAGCTTTCGCAGGGTGCAGCCGGAGCATCTCGCTGGGTAGATCAGCTTCGTTGTTGCAACTCCTGGAATTGAACCAAAACCTGAAAGTGGTTATTCGGCAATAATTTTTGTTGATTGTTTCGCTCAGTTGAGCCGCGACTCACTTCGAGCACCAGAGGATGCACTGCGAAGTTGGCTCAATGCCCTCGGTTTCATGAATCCAAACGGCGCTGCCGTAGCTGTCGGTGTTTCACCGGAAGTTTCTAAGGCTCTTTCACTAGGCGATGTAATTGGAACGGCTTCTGAACTACTCGCTGAACGCGAAGAGCTTGGTTTTCCACCTGCCAGACGAATCGTGAGCGCCACTGGAGCCCGAGAACTCGTTACCGAGCTTGGCAACAGTTTGTCCAAAATCCAGGGTGTAACAGTTCTTGGCGTTGCAGCCTCCCAGGCGACGTCCCAAGACAGTGATTTTCGAATGCTCGCTACCTTTACTTACGCCAGCGGTACTCAGGTTGCACTCACAGCGAAAGAGTTTTTAGTCGGTCTTGGATCAAAATCGGTTCGTACCAGCGCAAAAAGCGGAAGGGCGATTCGTCCGGTGACCATCAAGTTTGATGACCCGCGGGTACTTTAGGCTGGTCAAGTGTCAATACTCTTCGCGGGCACTCCGCAAAATGCTGCAGTAACTCTCCGAGAGTTACTGGTTGCCGGCACACCAATTTCACTCGTCTTAACCAGGCCTGACGCACCGGTTGGTCGAAAAGCGGTCATTACTCCGTCTCCAGTTGCCATTGTTGCTTACGAATTCAGCATCCCCGTCATCAAATCCAATGTCGTTGGAGAGGCGGAGATTAGGGAGATCCGGAGCAACCAAATCGAATTCGCCATTGTTGTTGCACTAGGTGTGTTGCTAAAGCAAGACGCTCTCGATGCCTTACCAAAGGGTTGGTTCAACCTCCACTACAGCTTGCTACCTCGCTGGCGTGGAGCGGCACCAGTTCAGCATGCTTTGATGGCTGGCGATAGAGAGACTGGACTAACGATTTTCAAAATCGATTCGGGTCTGGACACCGGCCCCATTGCCTCAAGCCTTGCAACTGAAGTTCAACCGGAAGAGACTGCTGGCGAGCTACTTAGTCGACTTACCAGCCTAGGGGTGTCCCTGCTGCTGGAAACTATTCCCCGTATTGAAGCGAGATTGGTGGACCTCGAACCTCAGGCGACTACCGGTGCCACGCTCGCTCCAAAATTGGCCAAGGTTGATGGAAAAATCGATTTGAATCGTGGTTCCAATGAAGTGTCGAATCAGGTTAGGGGAGTGACTCCGGAGCCTGGCGCTTGGATTCAGTTCGGAGACCAACCCCTTAAATTGATTTCCGTTCGAGAGTCACAATCGCAGCTGGAAGTCGGGCAACTATCAACTAAGGATGGCCGTATTTACGTTGGTTGTAAGTCTGGAGCTTTGGAATTGCTCGAGGTTCAGCCCTCAGGGAAGAACAGAATGGCAAGCGCAGACTGGTACCGAGGTTTACAAGGAAAAGAGTTCAAGCTAGGTGAAAATGTCTAGCTCAAGAGAAGTAGCCTATGACGCACTGCTTGCGGTCGAGCGACAAGATGCATACCTAAATCTCGTTCTACCCAAGGCACTTGCGAAGGCTCGACTTTCTAACGTTGATGCCGCTTTTGCTACAGAACTTGCCTATGGCACCGCGCGTTGGCAAGGCCTGTACGACTGGATTATCGCCGAAGCAACCGGACGGGAAAGTCAATACATCGATGCCGATGCTCTGCTGGTCATTCGGCTTGGGGCTCACCAACTTCTGGAACTAAACACTCCAGCGCACGCGGCCATTTTTGAGATGGTAAACCTAGCGAAAAAACGTCTCAAAGCTTCGGTGGTTGGGTTCATCAATGCGGCTCTCAGGCGAATTTCTGAACGCAGTCGTAAGCAATGGATTGAACGACTCCACGATTCTGGTCTTTCGGCGGAAAACATCAACAGCATCGAATTTTCACATCCTCTATGGGTTACAAGAGCTCTTAAACTCGCTCTCCAATCTGAGGATTCGACCGATGAACTCGTTGCCGCGCTTATATCTGACAACGACGCACCGAAGGTGAATTTGGTTGCACTGCCAGGCAAGCAGACAGAGATCGAGTCAACTCTTTCCAGGGAAGGTGTATCTCCGTTCGGCTTTGTTTTGAATTACGGTGATCCCAGCAAGCTGGCCGGAGTGGCCACAGGTGCTATGCGCGTTCAGGATCAAGGTTCTCAACTCGCCGCGCTGGCACTGGCTAGTGTGCAGTCGAACAGTGGGTCCTCGGAGTGGTTGGATCTTTGCGCAGGGCCTGGTGGCAAAGCTGTGCTCCTAGCAGCTTTGGCAAAGCAGTCAAAAGCTCACCTAACAACGAATGAGGTTTCGGAACACCGAGCCACTTTGGTCGCCACTGCTCTAAGGCACAGTGGTTTTGATGCAACTCAAATACAGTGCGATGGCCGTGAACTTCCTAAGAATCTAAAGTTTGACCGTATCCTTCTGGATGCGCCCTGCACAGGCTTAGGAGCACTCCGTCGACGCCCTGAGTCTCGTTGGCGCAAGAATGCGGAGGATCTAAAGAGTCTTTCGGCTTTACAGCGCGAGCTAATTGAATCAGCTTGGGCAGCCTTAGCTCCCGGTGGGGTTCTAGGTTATGTGACTTGTTCGCCTCACCCAACGGAGACCACAGCACAAATTGAATGGCTATTGAGAACCTTCAAGGACTCCGATCTGTTGAACGCAACCGAAGAATTGATGAAAATCAATCCATTGTTGAACCTAAAGTCGGGGCGCAAAACTGTACAACTTTGGCCACACCGAAACGACACCGACGCCATGTTCATTGCTCTGGTTCAGAAACGAAAGTAGTTTATAGACATGACGGCGCACATTCATCCGAGTATTCTCTCTGCCGACTTCGCTAACTTTCAGTCTGAATTTGCAACCATTTCTTTAGCAGACGCTATTCATGTTGATGTCATGGACGGTCACTTTGTGCCGAACCTCACCTTTGGGCTGCCGGTTGTTAAACGTCTGGTTGAAATCTCGGCGTTGCCAATTGACGTTCATCTCATGATCGAGAATGTTGATTCCCTAGCCGTTCAGTACGCCGAAACCGGCGCTGAGAGTGTGACCTTTCACCAAGAGGCTTCGAATAGCCCGTTGAAGCTGGCACGTGAACTAAAGGCGGCTGGGGCTCGTGCGGCAATAGCTGTAAAGCCTGGAACAAATCTTGATTTCGTTCTCGACAACCTAAGCGAGTTCGACATGGTGCTCGTTATGACTGTCGAGCCTGGGTTTGGTGGACAAGCATTCATGGATTCCATGATGGAAAAGGTGCGCCAAGCGCGTTCAGAAATTGCTCGCCTAGGTTTAGACGTCAAGCTTCAGGTAGATGGTGGAATCAACACCGAAACGGTCAAGATTGCCTCAGCTGCTGGAGCTGACACCTTCGTCGCTGGGAGTTCGATTTTCTCGAAAGTTCACCGAAACGAAGAGATTCTTTTGTTGCGACAAATTGCAGACAGCTCTTATCAAGGTTAGACCTAGCACTTCGTAGGTTAACCTTGAAGGTATGACCACTTTTTCCGAACTATTTAGTGAACTGCAACTGAAGGCAATAGAGCGCCCTGCAGACTCACATACGGTCAAGTGGTTGGACGCAGGTGTCCACACCATCGGCAAGAAGATTGTTGAGGAAGCCGCTGAAGTTTGGATGGCTGCTGAACATGAATCTAACGATCGCACTGCTGAAGAAATCAGTCAGTTGCTTTACCACGTCCAAGTCCTAATGATTTCCAAAGGCATCAGCCTTAGTGAAGTCGAAAATAAGCTCTAGAGGTTCAAATGCTAAGAGTAGCGATCCCAAACAAGGGGATTCTGTCAGACACTGCAATAACCATGCTGAAAGAGGCTGGCTACGCCACACGCCGTGATCAGAAAGAACTGCACGTAATCGACACCGATAACAACATTGAGTTCTTCTACCTTCGACCTCGTGACATAGCCACCTATGTTGGATCTGGTTCGCTTGATCTAGGTCTTACCGGCCTAGACCTTCTTTTGGATTCACGTTCACCAGCCGAGTCGGTTGAAGATCTGCGTTTTGGGGAATCGACTTTCCGTTTTGCAGGTCCGGTTGGCGTGTTCAAGAATCTAAATGACCTTGAGGGTAAAAGAGTTGCCACTGCATATGTACACCTCGTCGAGGACTACTTGGCTAAGGAAGGTATTTCAGTAAACCTTGTCAAGCTCGATGGTGCAGTAGAAACCGCTGTAAGGCTAGGCGTTGCTGACGCGGTCGCCGACGTCGTTTCAACTGGCAACACTCTTCGGCAAGCTGGGCTAGAAATCTTCGGACCGATGCTGCTCAAATCGACTGCTCACCTAATTAGTGCTCCAGGAAAAGCTGATGTGGCTTCAAGCCTCCTAAGGCGCCTACGTGGAGTCGTTGTTGCTCGTGAATACGTGATTTTCGATTACGACTGCCCTGCAGAACTTGTTGAAGCTGCCTCGCAAATCACGCCTGGTATCGAATCTCCAACAGTTTCCCCATTGCGAGATCAGGACTGGGTTGCAGTCCGAGCTCTTGTTAGGGCCTCTGAAACGAACATCACGATGGATGCACTTTATGAAATAGGTGCAAGGGCCATTCTGGTTAGTGCTATCCACGCAGCGCGTATCTGATGTCTTTAACTATCCGCGTGATTCCGTGTCTTGATGTTGCCGATGGCAGAGTTGTCAAGGGAATCAATTTCGAGAACCTTAGAGATGCTGGTGATCCCATTGAACTGGCTGATCACTACTATAAAGGTGGCGCTGACGAACTAACATTCCTAGATGTAAACGCGACCATTGAAAACCGATCAACAATGTATGAGCTGGTGACTAAAACCGCGGAACAGATTTTCATTCCGCTTACAGTTGGCGGTGGTGTGAGATCTATTTCGGAAGTTGGGAATCTATTGTCCGCCGGCGCCGACAAAGTAAGTGTTTCTTCGGCGGCAATTGCTAGACCTGAGTTACTGTCCGAAATCTCCAACAAATACGGAAATCAAATACTTGTCCTGTCCTTAGATCTGAAGAGACGAGCCAGTTCCAATAGAGAATGGGTTGTCACGACCCACGGAGGTCGTCAGGTAACTGACATTGATGCACTCGAATGGATTGCAAAATGTTCCGAACTTGGCGTGGGGGAATTACTTGTCAACAGTATTGATGCAGATGGCACTCAAGAGGGCTTCGATTTGGACCTCATTCACGCCATCAGGGGTGTGTCCTCTCTACCGTTGATAGCTTCTGGCGGAGCAGGCAAGG
>JBJORE010000048.1:0-6271 GCA_046049565.1 Actinomycetota bacterium | reverse complement strand
ACGCTCTGAACGGGCTGGAGCACCGGTCTTGATCTGACCAGCGTTGGTCGCAACTGCTAGGTCAGCGATGAAGGTGTCTTCGGTTTCGCCCGAGCGGTGAGAAATAATTGCCTTCATACCCTTGCTCTGAGCAAGCTCAACAGCATCGCGGGTCTCGGTTAGAGTACCGATCTGGTTGACCTTAACAAGGATTGCGTTACCGGCCTTCTCGTCGATACCCTTCTGCAAACGCGAAGGGTTGGTTACGTATAGGTCGTCGCCAACTAACTGAACCTTCTCGCCCAATACTGCGGTGATCTTGGTCCAACCAGCCCAGTCATCCTCGGCTAGTGGGTCTTCAATCGAAACCAGTGGGTACTTGGCAACTAGCCCCTCGTAGTAAGCAATCATTTCGTCGGTTGAAAGCTGCTTGCCTTCAAACTTGTAGGTGCCCGAAGCTTCGTCGTAGAACTCGGTTGCGGCAACGTCCAATGCCAAAGCGATGTCCTTGCCTAGGGTGTAGCCAGCCTTAGCAATTGCCTCAGAAATCAAGTCCAAAGCGGCAGCGTTGGTTGGAAGCTCTGGAGCGAACCCGCCCTCGTCGCCTAGACCGGTCGAAAGTCCCTGGCTGTGAAGAAGTGACTTCAGGGTGTGGTAAACCTCAACACCCCAGCGAAGTGCTTCACCGTATGTCTCAGCACCTAGAGGCACAATCATGAACTCCTGAATGTCAACACCGGTATCCGCGTGGGCTCCACCGTTGATGATGTTCATCAGTGGCACAGGAAGGGTAACGCCCTTGCCCTCGCCTAGGTACTCGTAAAGTTGAACTTCAGCCGACTCGGCAGCCGCACGAGCGGTTGCTAGCGAAACACCAAGAATGGCGTTAGCGCCAATGCGCTCTTTGTTGGCAGTTCCATCCAGCTTGATCAAAGCCTCATCAACAGCGCGCTGGTCGGCAGCGTCGATTCCTGAAATTGCGTCGCCAACCTCGTCTAGAACGGCGTGTACGGCATTTAGAACACCCTTGCCCTGGTAGCGACCCTTGTCGCCATCGCGGCTCTCGTGCGCTTCGAATGCACCGGTAGATGCACCTGAAGGAACGGCAGCACGACCGAAGGCATAGTCTTCCAGCGACACCTCAACCTCAATGGTTGGGTTTCCGCGTGAATCTAGGATCTCGCGAGCTCCTACTAATTCAATCTTTGACAAGGGTTTCTCCTAATTTGAGGGTTTATAAAAAGTGACGAAATGCCGTCAAACACACACCGTTGTAATGCGTCTAGTTTACCCAACCCACAGCGAACTTTAGGTTTCAAATACTGGTGCTACGAATGGCTACATCTGCACCGAAATGTCGAATGTAATCACTCGACGCTCTGGCAGGTGGTAGAAGTAGCGAGGAGTTGTCGCATTTCTGTGGAGTGCGGCAAAGATTACTTCCTCGGCACGGTTCAGACTTGTTTTGTCTGCCAACATCAAAGTTCGGTCGGTAACAAAGTAGGTGCCCTCTTTTTCATCGAACTTGGCTGCCAAGTTTTTAGAGCGGAGTGCACGAGGAATGTTGCGTTGTTCCATGAAGCCACAAGGCAGTGTGACCAATGAAGCGAAGTCGTTGATCTCTTCGTATACCGGAGGCTTGTGGGTGTAAGGCACTTCTTCTGGAAGCACGTTGACAACCACAATCTTCTTCGGCATGCTGCCCATCACGCGAATCTGCTCTTCCAAAGCCTTTGGAACCACACCAGGAATTGCGGTTGGGTAAATGCCCAAACCATCCACCAGTTGAATTGACTTCTTGCTGCGCAGTTTGGCAACTTTGTCCCAGGTCATCGACGTCTTGTTGAGTTGGTTGTTCAACTCTCCACGTCCCTTACGCCAAATCCACATCATTGATGCCAAGCAGAAACCGAGCAATAGTGGAATTGCCGCTCCGGTCAAAAGCTTCGTTGAGCTGGCGATAAACAGGGCAAGGTCAAGAACTAGGAACACCAAGAATATTGGAAGCAAAATCCAAAGCTTTGCTCGCCATTTATTGAAGGCAAGGATTAGAAGGCCGATGGTGGAAACCAACATGGTTCCAGCGATTGCAAAACTGTATGCACCAGCCAGAGCGGTAGATGTCTTGAAGAAGATAACCAACGCAATTGCACCAAGGCCTACGACAGTGTTCACGAATGGAACATAGATCTGTCCTCGTTCTTCCTTGTTGGTGTGCTTGATTCGAATACGAGGAAGCAGGCCAAGTTGCACGGCCTGGCTGGTGAGCGATGCCACAGCACTAATCAAAGCCTGGGAAGCAATGATGGTGGCGAAAGTTGTAATTAGCAGAAGCAACAGCGCAGGAATTCCAGGGCTGGCCATTCCAAAGAATGTGTTGCCGTGGGTGCTTGGGTCGCGAAGCAAAAGGGCACCTTGGCCAAAGTAGTTCAGCGGAAGCGCCAATCCAGCAAGCCCGAACCAACCGAATCGAATCGGACCCTTACCGAAGTGACCGAGGTCTGCGAACAAAGCCTCGGCGCCAGTAACAGCCAAGATAACCGAAGACATAACAAACAGGGTCTGGAACGAATGAGCCTGGATAAAGCTGAAGGCATACATTGGGTTTAGTGCAACCAGTGAATCAGGGTTTTGAATAACCTGCGAGACACCCATGTACCCAATGACCAGGAACCACAAAATCATGACCGGTCCAAAAATGGCGCCAATTTTGTGAGTTCCCTTGAATTGGACAATGAACAGCACCGCCAAAATCACGACAGTAAGTGGAACAACCAAGAACGCGAGATTTGGATCAATTGTTTTTATACCCTCAACGGCAGAAAGTACCGAAATAGCCGGAGTCAAGATACCGTCTGAGAACTCAAGGGCCGCGGCCATCAAGAAAATGAACACGGTGAATCCCATCAAACCCTTGCGGCCGTTGCGCACCTTGGCCGAGAGTTGGGAGAACATGGCAAGGGTTCCACCTTCGCCCTTGTTGTCGGCATTGAGTACAAAGAGCAAATATTTGATGGAAACCACAAGGGTGAGTGTCCAAAACACCAACGACAGGACACCGAGGATTTCCGCGCGAGTGTCGCCACCGGCATGCACAGCCTCATTGAACGCATAAATAGGGCTAGTACCGATGTCGCCGTAAACGACACCCATAGCTCCCAGGGTCAGCGCAGAGTTTCTTTTGAAAGCGCTGCTCTTTTTACTTTTGTTCACGTGTGGCCTCTTGTCGTGCTGAGTTTCTATCTGGGAGTTGCTCTAAGAATGCTAATACAAAGGGGATGGCTACGAGATTGGGCGGAGCTCGATTTCGGTAGTTGCTTCATCCAAAGTCGCGAACTGGGTGAATCCGTTTGCAGCCATCGACTCCAAAAGGCTGTTTAGTTTCTTCGGGCGCGATTCCAAACGAACTCGGTAACCCTGTGCAATCAAGGAGTCACGAATCTCAACGGCCTTGGACAGAACATCGCCTTCAAGAACTAGGACGACCGACTGGGACGCCCCCTCAAAGAACGAAGACGAAACTAAATCCATGACTCGTTCGAAACCGAGTGAAATACCTACCGCCGGTACGTCTTGACCTAGCCACTTGCCGACCATGCCGTCGTATCGACCGCCACCACCGATGGACGAACCTGAACCTGGGTGCTCAATCTCAAAGATTGGACCGGTGTAGTAACCCATGCCACGAACCAGGGTTGGGTCATACTTCAAACGCGAAGAATCAACCACCGCGAAGATTTCTTGTAGCTCCGAAGGAATAACCGAAACGTCCAAACTTGAAATCCAAGCACTGAAGGCGGCTCCAACGCCAAAGCGTTCTTGCAATTCAGCAGCAACGCCATCGGCGCCAATCTTGTCCAACTTGTCGATGGAAATCATGGCCGAACCGTGATCCGCCTCAGAAACACCAATAGTGTTCAATAAAGCCACCAGCAAGGACCTGTGGTTCACGCGTATAACAGCATCCGATAGACCAAGCGCATCTAGAGCCGCCAAAGACGAAGTTAGCAAATCAATTTCTGCCAAACCGGAAGCATCACCGATGATGTCGATGTCACACTGAACGAACTGGCGGTAACGACCCTTTTGAGGGCGCTCGGCTCTCCAAACCGGTCCAGTTTGGATTGCCTTGAAAACAGTGGGTAAAGAGTTTCGATTGGTTGCGTAGTAACGCGTAAGCGGAACAGTTAGGTCATAGCGAAGACCAAGGTCTGCCAACTCCCCTGACGAAGCCAAAGCCTCATCTAGCTCCGCACCGCGTTTCATCACTCGGAAGGCAAGCTTCTCGTTATCGCCACCCTGACCGGAAGTTAGCTTGGCAATGTCCTCGAGCGCGGGAGTTTCAATCTCCTGATAACCACGAGCCGAATAAGTCTCACGAATCTTGTTCACCACCAAATCACGGGCGCGCTTATCTTCGGGAAGAAAGTCGCGCATTCCGCGAGGAGGGTTTACAGGATTAGCCATGCGTCAAGTTTGCCAGAGGCTAGAGCTCTTGGCCGATAACTCCGGCATCCGAAGCTTCAAGAACTTCGAATTTGCGGATGTCGCTCATGAGTTCTGTGGTGGCTTTTCTTAGCGCTATTTCAGGATCGATGCCATTTGCTCGGGCTGCGGAAACGATTGCTAGCAGTAGGGTTCCCAGTTCTTCATCGGTGTTTACCTGGATTGGGCTTTGACCTTTTTCAAGCACGCCGAGCTTTTCGGCTTTGCCGATTACCTTGTTGGCAAGCGCTAATGATGGCATGCCAAGTGGAACTCCGTCGAGAACGGATTCGCGTTCCGGCTTTTCTTTCTTTTTGTGGTTATCCCAAGACTTCATTACGTCGTCTCCGGTTTTTGCGGCGAATTCCTTCATCTCTTCTTCGTTACCGAATACGTGAGGGTGGCGGGACTTCATTTTGTCTTCCATGTATTTGGCAACATCTTCAATCGTGAAATCGCCGTTTGCTTCGGCTATGTCGGAATGGAAGATCACGTTGTAGAGAACGTCGCCGAGTTCTTCTTTTATGGCGTTCGGGTCTTTGCTATGCACGGCGTCGACGAGTTCATAGGTTTCTTCGATTAGGTAGGTCAGGAGAGTTTCGTGACTTTGCTCGGCATCCCAAGGGCAACCACCTGGAGCTCGAAGTTTGTGGGCGGTGGCAATTAGGTCGTCTAGCTGGCTCACTTCATTGACTCCAATTCATTTGGTCTGACAACAACAAAAAGTAGAACGATTCCCACAATCATCAATGCAAACTGGGTGATTCCAATGCCGATTGAACTTTGGTGGTCAAGAACTGCGTAGTAGGAACCGGCGAGAGTTGTGGCAATTGTGCCGGATACGGCGATAACCGAAGACGCCGTACCAGCCTCTTCCGGGTGTGCGGTCATGGCTAGGCCGAGCAGAGGTGTGAACGTGGTTCCAAAGCCGAGTGTGAACAGAGCTAAACCGCCCGTGAAGAAAAACAGCGGTAACTGGAATACGGCCGTTGCAATCAAAATTGCTCCGGCGGCCATTCCTACCAGTAAGCCTCCAAAGAGCACATACTGCGGTTTGAACTTTTGGCAGAGCGCAGCTCCAAGTTGGCTGCCTAGATAGGCGCCAACCGAGTTGATGGCGAGGTAGAAGCCCACGGCTGTGGTTGGAACTCCGTAAGGGTCTGAATAGACAAAAGGGCTGACACTCAGATACGCGAATAGTGAAATGCTGATTGTCACCTGAACACCCACCAAGCCAAGGAACACGCGGTCCTTGAGGAGGTGCCCAAAACGTGTAGCTACTTCTTTGGCAGTGGTCTTAGTTCGCTGCTCAATCGTCATGGTGTCTGGAAGTTTGAAGAAAATTGTGATCAGAAGAAGGCCCGCGAGAATACTCAACTGCGTGCTGAGCCCTCGCCAATTTGTGAAGGACTGCAGGATCGAGCCATAAGCAGGACCTATGAACCAGGTGCTGGCCATTAGCGCCATTGACAGACCCATGGCTCGAATAAGTTTTAGACCTTCATACATGTCTCGAAGCATGGCTGTGGAAACCACCCAGGCGCAGGCGGCAAAGAAACCCTGTAGAACTCGACCCGCGAAGAACATTTCAACCGAAGCTGCGTTGGCAACCAAAATTGCGGCAATTACATAACCTGCTAGGGCAAATAACACTGGGCGTCGGCGACCGATTGCATCGCTAAGCGGGCCGGCAATCACCGTTCCCAGGCTGATGCCAAGGGTGAGGAAAGTTAGGTTTTGCTGAATGAGTTCCGCGGGTGAAGAAAGGTCGCCGGCAATGATCGCAATGTTTGGAAGATAGGGATCG
>JBJORE010000047.1:0-6841 GCA_046049565.1 Actinomycetota bacterium | reverse complement strand
AGAGAGTGGCCAGCTTCGACTAACCATCCTTTCCGGTTTGCTTGATGCTGCTCGTCGTAATCTTTCTCGAGGTCTCACCGACTTGAGCATTTTCGAAGAAGGTTCTGTCTTCATCCCAACTGCAGCCTCGGGCAAGGCATTCGACCTACCTTCGGCAACTGAACGACCAACTTCTAACGTGTTGGATTCGGTCATGGCCACCTTGCCAGCACAACCAAAGCACTTTGCCGCTCTGCTAACCGGTGAGCGTGTAAAGCAGCAGGTTGGAGTCAAGTCGCAGAGTTTCGACTATTCGGATGCAATCGCACTGGCCGCACGCGTGGTTGCTGCAACCGGCCAGGAGCTGATCGTTCGTCAAGGCTCAACCAAGGGATTCCATCCAGGTCGTACCGCCGAGCTTTTTGTCGGAACCACATCAATCGGTTTTGCAGGCGAATTGGCACCTGCACTAGCTTCGGCAAAGGATCTTCCTACGCATCAGCACCTGAGGTTCGCCAGGCGTCACCGATCTTCGGTTACCCGGCGGCCACTCAGGACCTATCGCTGTTGGTTTCGCTAGACAAACCTGCCGGTGATGTTTTGCGAACCATCGAAGAGGGAGCGGGGGAGTTATTAGAACAGGTTCGCCTGATCGAAGACTACCGCGGTGGAAACCTGCCTGAAGGTCAGAAATCTTTGACCTTCGCGCTACGTTTCCGGGCTACCGACCGCACTCTCACTCAAGCCGAAGCCAGTGAGGCCCGCGACGCAGCGGTCGCACTTGCCGGCAAGCTTTACGGCGCGACAATTCGCGCATAGATAGGAGTGCCATGAGCCTCAGGGTTGCTATTGCTGGCGCCAGCGGTTACGTCGGCGGGGAACTCGCACGTCTAGTTGCCGAACATCCTCAGCTTGATTTGGTCACGGTCACCGCAAATACCAATGCGGGTGAAAAGTTCATCAACCTGCACCCACACCTTCGACGCTTCGCGCACCTCAACTTGGTTGCAACCACTTCGGAAAACTTAGCCGGCCACGACATCGTGTTCTTGGCTCTGCCTCACGCTAAAAGCGCCGAGGTTGCAGCTCTGATTGGCGACGACGTCCTTGTCATCGATTGTGGTGCCGACTTCCGTTTGGAATCTTCAGAAGCCTGGGAGAAGTTCTACGGCGGAACACACGCCGGAACCTGGACATATGGAATGCCTGAACTCATCGTTGCTGACGGCGCAAAACAGCGTTCAGCTTTGCTTGGAACCAAGCGCATTGCCGTGCCTGGCTGTAACGTAACCGCGATTACTCTAGCTCTGGCTCCGCTGTTGGCTGCCAACCTCATCGAGAACGAAGACATTGTTTCGGTGCTCTCGGTTGGTACTTCTGGAGCAGGCCGCTCTGGGTCGGCAAACCTTTCTCACAGCGAAGTTCATGGTTCAGCCAGAGCCTATGGAGTTGGTGGCGTTCACCGCCACACCCCGGAGATTGAACAGAACCTGTCCAAGTCGGCTGGTGAGAAAGTTCAGGTTTCTTTCACGCCGGTACTGGTTCCGATGTCGCGTGGAATTCTTGCCGTAAACACTGCCAAGGCGACGGGCACCTTAGAGCAGTTGCACCACGCGTTAGCCTCGTTCTACCAAGGTGAAAAGTTCATCAACGTTTTGCCTCTCGGGCAGTGGCCGCAAACCTCTAATGTGCTCGGTTCGAATGTTTGCGAAATAGGCATAGCTCTAGACCAACATGCTGGTCGTGTCACCGTTGTTTCAGCGATCGACAACCTGGTCAAGGGAACTGCTGGAGCCGCCATACAGTCAATGAACTTGGCTCTCGGCATTGCCGAAGACACCGGTCTTTCAATGAATGGAGTGGCGCCGTGAGCGTAACTGCCGCCAAAGGATTTCTTGCAGCCGGTGTAAAGGCTGGGCTAAAAAAGTCTGGTGCAAAAGATTTCGCACTGGTTCAAAACCTAGGCCCTTCGTTCAACGCTGCTGCCGTTTTTACGACCAACCGTTGCCAGGCCAATCCTGTTATTTGGTCAAAAGAAGCAATCAAGGACGGTCTGCTTACCGCGACTGTGCTGAACTCCGGCGGCGCCAACTGTTATACCGGTGCTCAGGGATTTCAAACCACACACGCAACCGCTGAGCGAGTAGCAGAAGTCCTCGGCTGCTCTGCAGGAGATGTGTTGGTTTGTTCGACTGGGCTGATTGGCGAGCAACTTGACCGCGACAAGGTTTTGGCTGGCGTGGATTCATCCGCGGCCGAGCTTTCTGCCGAGGGCGGGCTTTCTGCCGCCGAGGCAATCATGACCACCGACTCGGTTTCGAAGACTGCCTCGCGCGGGGGTAATGGTTGGGTGGTTGGTGGAATGGCTAAGGGTGCTGGCATGCTCGCTCCTGGTCTTGCCACCATGTTGGTTGTTATCACAACCGACGCCGATATCCCATCGAACGAGTTAGACCAGGCACTTCGTCAGGCAACAAGAGTCACCTTTGACCGCCTCGATTCAGACGGTTGCATGTCGACCAACGACACTGTCACGCTGATGGCTTCTGGTGCTTCTGGGGTTCGACCAAGTTTGGGCGAGTTCTCGCAAGTTCTCACCGAGGTTTGCCGCGACCTTGCAATGCAATTGCTTTCGGACGCCGAAGGTTCAACTCACGACATTGCCATCGAGGTTGTGAATGCTGCCAGCGAAGAAGACGCCGTTGCGGTTGGCCGCTCGCTTGCACGTAACAACCTTTTCAAGGCTGCCGTTTTCGGAAACGACCCAAACTGGGGGCGTATCTTGGCTGCCGTGGGCACCACAAGCGCCGAATTCGATCCTTACAACATCGACGTTTCAATCAACGGCGTCTCGGTTTCGCGAAAGGGCGAACCGGACCAACCTCGAAACCTGGTCGACATGACTCCTCGTCGCGTTGACATTCTGATTTCGCTGAACGCCGGAAATGAGACTGCAACGGTCTTCACCTCAGACCTCACACACGCCTACGTTACCGAGAACAGCGAGTACTCCAGCTAATGCTAAAAACTGAACAGCAGGACACCGCTCTCGCGCGCATCAAAGCGGAGACGCTGATTGAGTCGCTGCCGTGGCTAAAGCAGTTCCACGGTAAAACCATCGTGGTCAAATTTGGTGGTAACGCGATGGTCGACGACGCGCTGCAGCAGGCTTTCGCTGAGGACATGGCCTACTTGCGTTGGATTGGCATTCGTCCGGTTGTTGTTCACGGTGGTGGTCCGCAGATCACCGCACGCCTTGCAGAGTTAGGTATCGAGAGTGAATTCCGCGGGGGCTTTAGAGTCACCACTCCGGAAACCATCGACGTCGTGCGTGACGTTCTTCGTCTAACCATCAGCGCTCGCTTAGCCGGCCTCATCGAATTTGCCGGTGCAAAGACACAGGTCATGAGTGGTGAGGATGCAAACCTCTTCCGCGCTGAAAAGACCGCCCTCGATTCCGAAGAGGGCCCAATCGACATCGGCCTGGTCGGAGAGGTCACACTGGTGAACCCCCGAATCGTTTTCGATGCGCTCGAGGCAGGGCGTATCCCAGTTATCTCCACCGTCGCCCCGGACGCAAATGGGCAGCTACTGAATGTGAATGCCGACCTCGCGGCCAGCGCGCTGGCAGTCGCACTCGGTGCAGAAAAACTTATGGTTCTAACCGACGTCCCAGGTTTGTATGCAAACTGGCCAAATCGTGATTCTCTAGTTAGTGAAATCAACGTGGCCGAGCTTCGTGAACTTCTTCCGGCGCTGGAATCGGGAATGATTCCCAAAATGCAGGCCTGTCTGCAAGCGGTGGAACATGGTGTTCCTCGGGCTCACATAATCGACGGACGCACACCGCACAGCATCCTTCTTGAAATTTTCACCAAGTCCGGTTTCGGCACAATGGTTTTCCCAGCCGAAGGTTAGAGAGAGAAATAATGGTTCGCCACTTCCTAAAAGACGACGACATCACGCCAACCGAGCAGGCAGCCATTCTTGAGCTTGCGATCGAAGTCAAAGCTTCGCCATATAAGTTTCGACCATTCGAAGGTCCAAAGACGGTGGCGCTAATTTTCGACAAAACCTCTACTCGTACTCGCGTTTCGTTCACGGTGGGTGTTGCCGACCTGGGTGGAAACCCGATGGTTATTGACACCGGTTCAAGTCAGATGGGTGGCAAGGAATCGGTTGCCGACACCGCCAAAGTTTTGGAACGCCAAGTGGCAGCCATCGTCTGGCGCACTTACTCCCAAGCAGGCCTAGATGAAATGGCGGCTAACTCTTCTGTTCCGGTTATCAACTCACTGTCAGACGACTACCACCCATGCCAGATTTTGGCCGACCTTTTAACAATCAAGGAACACAAGGGAACGCTTTCCGGTCTGTCGATTGCCTACGTCGGTGATGCCGCGAACAACATGGCGAACTCGTACCTGATTGGGTGTGCCATGGCCGGAATGCATGTGCGCATCGGAGCGCCGGCCGCTTATGCTCCGGCGGCTCATATTGTCCGCCGTGCTGAAGAAATTGCCTCTGAAACCGGTGGTTCAGTCAAGGTTTATGGCAACCCGGAAGAAGCTGTTCTTGGAGCCGACGTCGTCACCACTGACACCTGGATTTCGATGGGGCAGGAGTCAGAGAAGCAGCAGCGCATCGACGCATTCGGCGGTTACACAATCGATGCCGCGTTGATGTCTCAGGCTAAGGCAGACGCAATCTTCCTGCACTGCCTTCCTGCCTATCGAGGCTACGAAGTTTCAGCGGAAGTAATTGATGGCCCTCAATCGGTTATCTGGGACGAAGCAGAGAACCGTCTACACGCTCAGAAAGCGCTGATGATTTGGCTTTCGAAACATGTTGCTTGAAACTGAACGGCTAATTCTTAGACCTTTGAAGGCGGAAGATGTCGATGACATTCTTCCGTATCACAGCGACCCGGAAAGCATCCGTTACATTCCCTGGGACCAGCGCGACCGTGAGTTCGTTGTCGACTGGCTGACTCGCGCCGTAACCTATCTTGGAATCAAAGAAGACCAGCCTGGGTTGCTTCTAGCCATGGTCGAAAAATCGAGCAATAAAGTCATTGGGCAACTAAATTCAGCCATGACGGATCGGCCTAACCTAACCGCTGATGTTGGTTACATCAGTAACCCCGAGTACCGCGGGCAAGGTTTTGTTCACGAGGCACTGATAGCCCTAATCGATTACCTGTTTCAAGAAGAAAAAGTGCATCGCGTCATCGCCGACATCGACATTCGAAACCAGAATTCGATTCGAGTAGTTGAGCGACTTGGCTTTCGCAAAGAGGCAACCTTCGTTGAGAACGACTATCTAAAAGGGGAGTGGTGTTCGATGCATCTCTACGCCCTACTGAGTCGTGAGTGGCCCTCAAAGTAAGATTGACCCTGTTCAGACCATAAGGAGTTCCATGTCGAATCGTGCCGGAGACGCTGGCGCCCTTTGGGGTGGCCGTTTTGAGGGTGGCCCTGCCGAGTCGGTTGCGGCTCTAAGCCGTTCGATTCACTTCGACTGGAGACTAGCCAGCTACGACATCGCTGGTACTCGCGCTCACATCAAGGCGTTGCACTCAGCCGGGTATCTAACGGTTCCGGAACTGGAAAAACTCGACAAGTCTCTTGTCCAGCTTCTAAAGCGAATCGAAGACGGAAGCTTCACCGCTAAGCCTGCTGATGAAGATGTGCACTCGGCTCTAGAGCGCGGACTTATTGAGATTGCTGGAGCGGAATTGGGCGGCAAAGTTCGAGCCGGTCGCTCTCGCAATGACCAGATCGCAACTCTAATTCGCACCTACCTATTAGATGAGGCTAATCACCTCGAGTCGCTAGTCCTCCAGTTGATTCAGGTGCTTACCGACCGAGCTGAAGAAAACCTCGCGGTGGCTATGCCTGGCCGCACCCATTTCCAGCACGCCCAGCCGGTTTCACTGGCTCACCACCTGCTGGCTCACGCGTGGCCGCTCTCTCGCGATCTTGAACGTCTTGGCGAGTGGCGCAAGCGCGCGAGTCTTTCACCTTACGGCGCCGGTGCTCTGGCTGGTTCAACTCTCGGACTTGACCCACACCTGGTTGCCAAAGAATTGGGACTTTCGGGCCCTACTCAGAATTCCATGGATGCTACCGCTAGTCGTGACGTGGTCGCCGAATTTGCGTTCATCTGCACCATGATCGGAATCAACCTCTCCCGCTTCAGCGAAGAAATAATCATTTGGGCTACCGCCGAGTTTGACTTCATCAAGTTGGACGATGCCTACTCAACCGGTTCTTCGATCATGCCTCAGAAGAAGAACCCGGACGTTGCCGAGCTCGCTCGGGGAAAGTCTGGCCGCCTAATTGGGAACCTAACCGGCCTGCTGGCTACCTTGAAAGCTCTGCCACTGAGTTACAACCGCGACCTGCAAGAAGACAAAGAGCCGGTCTTTGACACCGTCGACACTCTTTCAATTTTGTTGCCGGCTTTCACCGGCATGGTTGCCACAATGACTTTCAACAAAAACCGCCTGGAACTTTTGGCGCCTGCAGGATTCTCCCTGGCAACCGATGTTGCCGAGTGGTTGGTAAAGCAGAAGGTTCCGTTCCGTGATGCCCACGAGATTACCGGTCAACTTGTGTCGTTCTGTGAGAAAAACGGTCTAGAACTTCACCAGGTGCCAGACAACGAAATGGCGAAGATTTCCAAGAAGCTAACGCCTGAGGTTCGAGATGTCCTATCGGTCTCGGGTTCCATCAAGGCTCGCTCTGGCGCTGGTGGTACGGCGCTTCCTCGAGTGATTGAGCAAATTTCTGCGCTTCGCAAACTTGTAGCAAAGGGTGTCAACTAATGAGCAGTCCGGCAATTCTGGCAACTCAGAAAA
>JBJORE010000046.1:0-6516 GCA_046049565.1 Actinomycetota bacterium | reverse complement strand
CTAATAAGCCGAGATGCGCGACAAACATCATGCCTACTGAAACAGCGGCTCCGTGACGCCACTGGAATTTTTCAACCAGTTCGATGGCATGCCCGAGAGTGTGACCATAGTTCAAGATCTCGCGCTCGCCCGCTTCTTTGAAGTCAGCCGAAACAACTTTGGCCTTCACAGCAATGCAACGCTCTACAATTTCACGAAATTCGGATGAGTTTACGTCGGTGGCTTTCTCCAGATCAGATTCTAGGAGCTCAAGAATGCGCTCATCTGAAATGAATCCGTATTTGGCTACTTCACCAAAACCAGAAACTAGTTCGATGCGAGGAAGTGTCTCAAGTGTGTTCAGGTCACAGATAACCGCTTTTGGTGCGTAAAAAGCCCCAACTAGATTCTTACCCTCAGCTGTATTTATGCCAGTTTTGCCACCAACCGCAGCATCGACCATTCCCAACAGAGTCGTAGGGATCGCGATGTAGGAGATTCCTCGAAGCCAAGTGGAAGCAACGAAACCTGCAAGATCGGTAGTGCTACCTCCTCCGAAACCAATAATCGCATCGCTTCGGGTGAAGTCCATTTTCCCCATGATGCCCCAACACCATGCAGCAACCTCAATGCGCTTTGCGTCTTCGCCATCTGAAACGCCTGCTTGGAACACCTCGAGACCGGTGCCACGCAACTCTTCAGCGAGCACGTCTGCGCTCGTTTGTAGAGCTAATGGATGAATCAGTAATACTTTCTGAACTGTAGAGGCGATAACCGGGCGAATTTCGCGGAGCAGGCCTCGCCCAACCAAAATTTCGTATCCATCTTGGCCCGTGACTTCAATTCGAGTTATGTCAGACAATTTGTTCCAGTCCTTTGGTTATCTCTTCAACAATTGATTTGAGCGGTTTCCCTGAAGTGTCAACGGTCAGATCTGCAACCTGTTGATAGAGTTCACGACGCGATTCATAGATTCGTCGCCAATCAGCAACACCATCTTTGAGCAATGGGCGATTACCGCCGGCAAGACGGGCTGCCATATGCTTTCCATCTGTCGAAAGATAGACAACTTTTGCCTCACTCAAAGCAGCCCTTATATGTTGACTGAGCACGGCACCGCCACCTGTAGCTACAACTGATGCTGCAGCGATTGCTTCAAGAACGCACGTTTCTTCAAACTCACGGAATACCGCTTCGCCATGTTCTTCAAATAGCTTAGGAATTTCACCATGGCGTTTGATAATCATGACGTCGGTGTCGATGAAGGGGATTTCAAGTTTCTTGGCCAATTTTTTACCAATAGTTGTCTTGCCCACACCCATGGGTCCAACCAGTACAACCGCTCCTGTTTTATGCATTGCGAACGATTTCAGAGGTAAGCACCTCTGGAATGTTGGCCAGGTAAGCATCCATGTTGCGTCTGGTCTCAGCAACTGAATCGCCGCCGAACTTTTCAAGCGTCGCATTGGCAATAACTAGGGCAACCATCGCTTGCGTAACAACGCCCGCTGCTGGCACCGCGCACACGTCACTGCGCTGGTGATGGGCTCTGGCGGCTTCGCCAGTTGAAACGTCAATAGTCGCCAGGGCGCGCGGAACAGTGGAAATAGGTTTCATCGCCGCACGAACAATGAGGACTTCCCCATTGCTCATTCCACCTTCGATACCTCCGGCTCGATCGGTAACTCGCTTGGTAACACCATCGATGCGATCTAATTCGTCGTGAGCCTGAGAGCCACGGCGAGTTGCAGTCTCAAAACCATCACCAATTTCGACTCCCTTGATAGCCTGAACGCCCATTATTGCAGCGGCAATTTGAGAGTCCAATCGACGATCCCAATGCACAAAGGACCCAAGACCTGGTGGCAAACCGTAAACGAGAGTCTCGACAACACCGCCAAGTGTGTCTCCGTCCTTGTGGGCCTCTTCAATTTCAGCGATTAATCTCTTTGAAAGCTCAGGATCAAAAGAACGCACTTCATCAGCGTCGATAGCCTCAAGATCAGCGAAACTTGGACGGCGGACATCGCGACCACCGGACACAGAACCGATAGCCACCGTGTGTGTAATCAGGTGGATTCCCAACTCAGCCAAGAATCGTTCAGCAACTTCGCCTAATGCCACTCGCGCGGCTGTCTCACGGGCTGACGCGCGCTCTAAAATCGGTCGAGAGTCAAGGAAGCCGTACTTCTGCATACCTGTGAAATCAGCATGTCCTGGTCTAGGGCGAGTTAGTGCTTCAGCCCTCGCACCGGTTAGAACCGCTGGGTCGACAGGGTCACCCGACATTACATCTTGCCATTTAGGCCATTCGGTGTTCGCGATACTTATCGCCACTGGACCGCCCATGGAAAAACCGTGACGAATGCCACCAGAAAGTGTTACCTCGTCCTTTTCAAATTTCATTCGCGCTCCACGACCGTAACCGAGTCGACGACGAGCAAGGGCGTCTTGAATGTCAGATGTAGTTACTGGAACCCCAGCAGGAAGACCCTCAAGGACGGCAATTAGTTCTGGTCCATGAGATTCACCTGCGGTAAGCCAACGTAACATGCGTTCAATTCTCGCACATTTGAGGGCCTTTAGGCTTGGACGCTGGCTCGCATGGACTCGAAAACATCCGATTCATTCGGCAATTCGATTGAACCATCGCCCTGGTAGAAAATCCTCACCTGGATTAACGCCTGCCAAAGCAACATTTCGATTCCGCTTATTCGGTTTTCTTTCGTCCATGATGATGAGAGTTTCGACGGCCAAGGAGTGTATGCAACATCGAGAATTACAGCGTCTGTTGCAACTTTCAATTCTGGATGAATGACAGTTCCGGGCAAGGTGGATATCGTGAGACCGTCAACGGTTGAGTCGTAGAAATCTCCGAGAGGTTGTGAAGGGATTCCATCAATTTCAACATTCCGACGAGCGAACAGTTCAATTTCGGCTGCCGGATTGAGTTGCTTCATGGCATGGACCGCAGAGATTGCAGTGGCGCCCGAACCAAGAATCGACACGCGCTCATGAACTTGTTCACTGTGCTTACGAACAGCTTGTTGAATACCAAAGGAGTCGGTGTTGTAGCCTTCCCAGCCGAGGTCAGTGTGTAAAAGAGTATTTACAATTCCCGTTTCCAATGCGACAGGACATGATGGGATAGACAGTTCGAATGCCGCTTCCTTGAGCGGCATGGTAAGACTGAATCCGCGCCAGCTTGCATCCCTAAGTTTCAGAAAAGATTCCAACTCGTTTGATTCAATTCGGTATCTTCCGTAATCCCAATCAAGACCCAACGCTTTGTAAGCTGCATCATGAATAAGCGGTGATTTACTGTGCTCAATGGGTGAACCAAGAACCGCTAGGTGTGTTTCAGCCATTCCAGCCCGGATTCTCACGCATCCACTGTTGCCACTTCTTAACGGCTCGACCATGTTCTGCGAGAGTGTTACTAAAAACGGTTTCACCGGTCTTCAGGTTGACGGCGCAGAAGTAAAGCCATTTACCATCAGCAGGGTGCAATGCCGCGTCGATCGCGGTAGCGCCAGGTAAACCGATCGGGCCAATCGGTAAACCCGGGTGGACATAGGTGTTATAGCGATTACTGTCGGCACGTTCGGCGTCGGTCGTAGTAACGGTAGTTCCACCACTTCCGTAGCTAACCGTGGCATCAGATTGGAGAAGCATCCCCTGATCTAATCGGTTCAGAAAAACTCGAGAGACTTTGTAGAAATCTGGAGTCATTCTTGCTTCTTTTTGGATGATTGAAGCGAGAGTAAGGACCTCGTGTCGTTTTGAATCGCTCACCCCAAACTTTTTCAGTTCGGCGCTCATACGATTAACCATCTGTCGAATCACGTCCTCGGCGCTACTGCCAGGATCAATTTCGTAGGTTGCCGGGAAAAGATAACCGTCCATGTTCGGCAGGCTCGAAGGCAGACCATATTTGGTTGGGTCTTTAACGGCTCCATCGAAGTTCGAACGAGAAATTCCAGTCGCCTCGCTTAAGACCTTCAAAACGGTACCGATTCGAAGACCCTCTTTTACTGTTACCTTCACAACTACCTTCGAGGCAGGGTCGAGAATCATGTCAAGAGCCTTGTCTGCCGACATCTCTTTTCGGAGATTGAAGGTTCCCGGGACGAAGTTCGGGTTACGGGCGATGATTCGTTTGTAGGTAAATGTGAAGTCTTTGGTCACCCCAAGTTTGACTAACTCACGGGCTACAGTTTCGCCAGTATCACCGGAATTAATTACTAGACTGACTTCTTCGGTTCCAGTGCCCTGATAATCAACACCAGAAATAGTGTCGATGGCCGCTCGAATTTGGCTCCTCATCAGGTATGCAGACCCGCCACCAATAACTAGAAGTCCGGCCAAGATTATGGCGATTATTCTGCCTTTACGCATCTAACTCCAAAAGTGACTTACCCGGCACATCGCCGGTAGTTTTTTCAAAAGCCAAGGCTCCCTCGAGAATCAGGCTAGCAGCGGCTGCATCGATTAGGCTTCGAGACACCTTAGAGTTTTTGCCAGAAGCATGAAGTTGGCCTTGAGCCGCTCGAGTGGTCATCCTCTCGTCAACCAACCGGACTTCCACATGAACAGCGCTATTTAACTCTCGGGCAAAAGCTAACGCCTCGTTTGTCGATTTCGTAAACTGTCCCGAAAGATTGAGTGGTAAGCCTACATAGACTTCAATCGGTTCGTGCTCACGAATAACTTCGACGACCTCACCTAAAGCGGATTCACCAGCGGCAACAGTCATAAGCGGTGATGAAATAAGCGCATCAACTGAAGAAATGGCGATTCCGATTCTCGCGGCACCGTGATCGATTGCAATACGGCGACCTAAACGCATGTTAGGCGAGCGCCTTTTCGATGGCTTCGATCGCAACCGAAAGCTTCGTTGCGTCGGTTCCGCCACCCTGCGCCATGTCGTCTTTTCCTCCGCCTCCACCGCCGAGAATGCCTGAAGCTAATTTCACTAGCTCACCTGCCTTGACTCCACCCGAAATGGCGTCAGCACCAACGGCCACAAGGACTGCTGGTTTTTCAGAAATAATTGCAGTGACAATAGCTACGCCGTTTGAACCAAGTTCAGCTCTTAGCCCGGAGCCAATGGTTCTTAGTGCTTCAGCGCTATCCAAGACCCCAAGTTCAGCAAGAGCGACGCGGTGTCCAGCAATAGTTTTGGAGGCAGCCACCCATGCAGGAATGCGACCCTGAAGAGCTTGCTGTTCAATGAGCCCGAGTTTCTTTTGGACGTTTCGAAGTTCCTCGAAGGTCTGGTTCAACTTTTCTTCAAGCAAGGCGGTCGGAACCTTAGCAAGGTCGGTCAGCCTGGCAACAAGTGCTCGTTCCAGGGTAAGAGCCCGGAAAGCCTCAATTCCAACAAATGCTTCAATGCGGCGAGAACCTGATCCAACCGAGGTCTCAGCGCCAAGTGAGAGTAAGCCAATCTGGCTGGAACGACTCACGTGCGTTCCACCACAAAGTTCACGAGACCAAGGTCCACCGATTTGAATGACTCGAACCTGTTCGTCGTAGGTTTCACCAAATAGCGCGACAGCACCAAAATCCTTTGCCTCGGCTTGAGTCATAAAATTGCTGCTAACGGCGAGGTCACGACGAATCGCGAGGTTGCTCACTTCTTCCAATTCGCTCTTAGTTTCGGCTGAAAGAGCCTGATTCCAAGCGAAGTCAAGACGAAGATAACCAGGCTTGTTGTACGAACCAGACTGAAGTGCCGATGGACCTAGAACCTGTCGAAGGGCTGCGTGAAGCACGTGCGTGCCAGTGTGGGCTTGGCAAGCACCCAGTCTCCACTCTTCATCAACGACAGTTACCGCCTTAGAGTCAAGCGACACTGCACCAGAACGAACCATGACCTTGTGGGAAACGAGACCCTTGACAGGCTTCTGGACGTCTAGAACTTCAAGCTCGAAGCCATCACCGCGAATGATTCCGGCATCTGCTGCCTGACCACCTGATTCAGCGTAAAGGCTCGTGGTGTCGAGGATAATTTCACCGACAGCACCACTTTGAAGCTCCTTGACCGACGAACCATCGTGAATCAAACCTAAAACCTTTGCTTCTGATTCGAGTTCATCGTAGCCCGTAAATTTCGTGGTGCCCAATGCACGGAAAGCTGAGTAAACCGAAAGATCGGTTCCACCTAGTTTCTTTTCGCGTGCGTCAGCCTTAGCGCGGTCACGTTGCTCGCTCATAAGTGTGGCGAATCCATCGCGATCAACCGAGATTCCAGCTTCCTCGGCAATCTCTAGTGTCAAATCGATTGGGAATCCATAGGTGTCGTGAAGTAGGAATGCGGCTTCACCCCCGAGCTGCGAGCCCTTTCCAGACTTGACATCAGCAATTGCCTGGTCGAGCACCAAAGATCCGCTGGTAAGTGTGCGCAGGAAAGCTTCTTCTTCAGCCACAGCCGAATTCAAAATTCTCTTAAAGTCGGATTCGAGCTCAGGATAAGAATCCTTCATCGCATCCTTGGATACGGTAATCAACTTGCCAACGACGGGTTCGTTCACG
>JBJORE010000045.1:0-6602 GCA_046049565.1 Actinomycetota bacterium | reverse complement strand
GCCACGATTCGCGACCGCCAGCAAGTTCGACCCCTAAACATCGACGAAGACGAGTAAGCCTCCTTTAAGATTGGCTCTATGACCGAAAAGGCGAGCCACTGGGTACTGACCCTCATTTGTGAAGACCAACCAGGAATTGTTCACGCAATCTCCGGGGCAGTTGTTGCCGCCAAGGGAAACATCACCGAGTCGTCGCAGTTTTCTTCTGATGGCTCTGGCCGTTTCTTTATGCGTCTTCAGATTGAAGCAGACACCACTCGTTCGGCTTTCGAAGCTGAATTGGCTCCCGTTATTTCGAAATACTCGATGACTTGGCAGCTCGACGAGGTCGGTCGCCCGCTCAAGACTCTGGTCTTGGTTTCCAAGAGTGCACACTGCCTAAACGACATCCTGTTCCGCCAGCGCGCTGGCCAGTTGCCAGTTGAAATTCCTGCCGTTTTTGGAAACCACTCAGACTTGGCTTCTTTGGCTGAGTTCTACTCAATTCCTTTTGAAACTCACCAGATTGTTGACGCCGGGACCAAGGCAGCTTTCGAACACATGTTGCGCGACTACATCAAGTCGGCCGGTATTGAGCTAATTGTGTTGGCTCGTTTCATGCAAATCCTTTCACCTGAATTTGTTGCCGAGTTTGAAGGCAAGATTATCAACATTCACCACTCCTTCTTGCCAGGCTTCAAGGGTGCCAACCCATACGGTCAAGCGCATGCCCGCGGCGTGAAGCTGATTGGTGCCACAGCGCACTTTGTTACGGCAGATCTCGACGAGGGGCCGATCATCGAACAGAACGTGATTCGCGTTACTCACTCTCACTCGAAGAATGAATTGGTTTCGATGGGTCAAGACATTGAGTCGAAGACCCTCACCCAGGCAATTCGCTGGTTTGCCGAGCACCGAGTGCTCTTGGACGGCGACCGCACGGTTATCTTCGAGTAGCTCAGGCTCGGCGTTGCCCTCTTGGGCGTCTGGCGATTACCAGAGCTACAAGAGCGATAAAGATAGCAACCCAGGAGTCTGGCTTCAGGGATTCCATTCTCAATTCGGACACGCTTTTACCCGCTGTGGTCTCAGGCTTGCTCGGTTTGCTTATGTTGGGTGCCGAAGGTGGTGTCAGTGCCTGATTGGGCGAGACGGTTGCTGGTTTCAAGTTAGTTGGTTCGATCGCGGGCGCGACTGGACTGATCTTCGCAGTAGCCGATTCGACACTCACCGCCGGACCTAAATTGCCGCGCAGATCTGATATTGAATTTGCGAGAAGCGTGAGCTTGAGGCTTCCCTCTCCGCATGATGCAGTGTCGATTCGGAAAACCCTGCCCTGCGTGATCTCACTCAGAGTGAATCCGCAATTCTTAGCCGAACCAGCTTTCGAAAATGAATTAATGGTTAGACCTGAAATCAATTCGTCGAAGCGAAGCTCAAAACTCGGACTGATTGTCTTGTCGGTGCGTTCCAATTCAACGAGAGAGGCGTTTGGGGCGACACTATCTGCAGAGCCGTTCCCGTTGGTTTGATCCGTGTTCGGACCATAGTTACCCGAAAGGTCTCTGGCCGAGAAGGATTTCACGGTAAGGCTGTTTTGCCCAAGACACCCGGAGACGTAGACATGGTATGTGGTGCCGCTTCCGTCCAATTTGCTCACTGAGCAACCCATGCCGGTGAGGCCAAAGGAGTTAGCCGAAAGGTTCGTAACAGGTTCACTAAAGGTGATGAAGTAGTCGATGAGGTCGACGAGGGGTGTGTTGGTGATTGAAGTAACCGAGGGCACTTCATAATCAACAAGAATGTCGGCACTCGAAATGTCGTTTGCTGGACTCGCGTTTCCAGCCATGTCTCGAATCTGGTTCTTCTTGATTGTTAGCATTACGTTTGCGCCGCTTGTGCAGTTGCGCACTGAGACCTGAGCTGAACTGGCACTGGTCATGTTGATGTTCGAAATTACGCAACCGCTGCCAACGAGATTGAAGGCAGAAGCTGAGGGAAGCATAAATGGCTCTTCAGAGTTAATGATGAAGTTCAATACGCTTGCGTTATTTGGGGAAGCAGGTTGAGTGAGCGTTAGGGGTGCTGGCTTGGTATCAATCAAAACTGACGAATTTGCAAAAACTTCCTGGAGCGGTCCTGAACTAGCTCCGAAGACCGAAAACGGGCGGATTGAAAATTGCAGAACTCCGCTTGAGCAGCCGTTAACTGAAATGTTAAAGACGTAGCCGTCGCCGAAGATGTTTGTGACTGAACAACCGGTAGCGGTTCCCGAGAATGTGAAATCCCATGGATCGACGTCGTAGATGTACTGATCAAATGTAATTTGAAATGTTACCGATCCCGTGGACGAAATCGAACCCGAAGTTGGTACGAAGAAACTTGCACTCGGTGGGTAGGTATAGCGAAGAACAACTTGCCCGTGACCTGTTCGAACTCCAGGCTGATGGCTGATGTTTGTTGTGAGAGCCATGGTTGCAAATGACGAACCACCGCCGCCACCAGCTCCATCACTACCTCCAGAAGCATTGTCGGAACCCCCGCCACCGCCGCCATAAAATCCGCCACCACCGCCGCCTCCACCAGCAACCGGACCGGTTCCTCCAGTTCCACCCTGGCTGAGAGAGCCGGCAGTGCCGTTACCCGTGGTAACTCCAAGACCTGCGCTCCCTCCGGCGGATTGTGAGCCACCGCCGCCAGGGGTAGTCGCCGTGGCACCCTTGGTTCCTGCGCTGGCTATGGTCGACCCGCCTGCGCCGCCTGCGCCGCCAATCCAACCGCCCGTTCCTCCGCCGCCACCGGCAACGACCACGCGATCGGCTAGTGCAAGGCTAGTTCTCAGATCAGATGCGCCACCACCGGAGCCTTGGTCGGCGTGACCGGAGCCTGACGTGCCACCGCCATTGAAACCTCCGGCTGTTGAGTTTCCAGTTCCGCCAGCTCCCCCAACATAGACATAGAGAGCAGAAGGAATGGTGGCGAAGTCACCAGAAACATAACCACCTTTGCCGCCGATTCGACCACCCTGAGCACCATAAACATCAAAGTGAAGCGAATTGATGCCGCTCGGAGGCGTCCAAATCGAATAATCAGCCGAGTAATCAAAAGTTACCCAGCAGGTGCCGTCAGAGCAATAAGGCGTTGGATTAGGACTTACCGCCTGCGAAGGCAAACTGAGCCCGGCACCGATGAGTGCGGTGAGGCCGAGGGTAGCGAAAATTAGTTTTAGCCAGCGGCTTTGTTTCTTCGAATGCATGCCGACAAATGTAAAACTCCCGCCGATTTCTCAACGGGAGTTTTCCACAGGTTGTCGTTGCTTACGCTAGACGAGCCTTTAGGTTGTTAGCAATCGACGACATGAATTCGTCGGTGCTCTGGAATGCCTGGCCCTTGCCAACAAGCGCTGCAAGGTCCTTGGTCATGTCGCCAGCCTCAACGGTCTTCACAATGACATCCTCCAGGGTTTCCGCAAACTTGCGAACCTCTGGGGTGCCATCAATCTCGGCACGTGCAATAAGCGCACGGGTCCAAGCAAAGATTGAAGCGATTGGGTTGGTCGAGGTTGACTTACCAGCCTGGTACTCGCGGTAGTGACGGGTCACGGTTCCGTGAGCGGCTTCAGCCAAAGTGGTCTTGCCGTCTGGGGTGGTTAGCACTGAAGTCATGAGACCAAGCGAACCAAAGCCCTGAGCTACGGTGTCCGACTGAACGTCGCCGTCGTAGTTCTTACAAGCCCAAACATAGCCACCTTCCCACTTGAGAGCTGCAGCCACCATGTCGTCGATTAGACGGTGTTCGTAGGTGATGCCGGCAGCCTTGAAGCGGTCTGCGTATTCGGCATCAAAGACTTCCTGGAAGGCGTCCTTGAAAGCGCCGTCGTAGGCCTTCAAGATGGTGTTCTTGGTTGAAAGATAAACCGGGTAGTTGCGGCTTAGGCCATAGTTGAAGCTCGCACGAGCGAAGTCGCGGATCGAATCCATGTAGTTGTACATACCCATGGCTACACCGCCGTGCTCTGGGTAGTCGGCGATGGTCTGGGTAACAACTTCGCCACCGTCGGCTGGAGTCCAGGTGATGGTAACGCGACCGGCACCTGGCACCTTGAAGTCGGTTGCCTTGTACTGGTCGCCGTGAGCGTGACGGCCAATGATGATTGGCTTGGTCCAGCCTGGCACCAAACGTGGGACGTTTGAGATGATGATTGGCTCGCGGAACACAACACCGTCCAAGATGTTACGGATGGTGCCGTTTGGGCTCTTCCACATCTTCTTCAGCTTGAACTCTTCAACGCGCGCTTCGTCTGGGGTGATCGTTGCACACTTCACACCAACGCCGTGCTGCTTGATCGCGTGAGCAGCGTCGACAGTGACCTGGTCATCGGTAGCATCGCGGTTTTCGATGGAAAGGTCGTAGTACTCGAGGTCTACATCTAGGAACGGCAGGATCAGGTTGTCCTTGATGTTCTGCCAAATAATTCGGGTCATTTCGTCGCCGTCGAGCTCGACGACCTTGCCTACAACTTTGATTTTTGTCATGATTCCTAGCCTAATTGTTTAGTGATAAAAGTGGCGTTCGCCGGTGAAGTACATGGTGATGCCGGCAGCTTCTGCAGCATCGATTACCTCTTGATCGCGCATCGAACCACCAGGCTGCACGATTGCTCGCACACCGGCTTCGATCAGGATCTCAACCCCGTCCTTGAAAGGGAAGAATGCGTCGCTGGCGGCAACTGAGCCCTTGGCTCGGTGACCAGCGCGGTCTACTGCCAAGCGGCAGCTGTCAACGCGGTTAACCTGACCCATGCCAACGCCGACCGAGGAGCCGTCTTTGGCGAGCAGGATTCCATTCGACTTCACTGCACGGCTTGCGCGCCAGGCGAAGGTTAGGTCGTGAAGGGTTGCGGTGTCAGCCTTCGGACCAGCAACAAGTTTCCAGGTGCCGATATTCAGGTTGGTGAATTCGTCTGGGCTCTGAACCAAAAGGCCACCTGATATCTGCTTCACTTCGAAAGTTTCGCGACTGTAGTTGGCAGGAAGCTCAAGAACGCGCAGGTTCTTTTTGGCGAGCAAAATTTCAAGCGCGGCCAATTCGAAACCTGGCGCCACAATCACCTCGGTGAAGATATCGGCAATCTGTTTGGCCATGGCTTCGGTTACCGGGCGGTTAGCGGCGATCACTCCACCGAACGCGGAAAGCGGATCACAAAGGTGAGCCTTGGCGTGGGCATCGGCAATTGGATCTGCCTCATCTGCCGAACCAACGGCAATTCCGCAAGGGTTAGCGTGCTTAATGATGGCAACCGCAGGTTCGGTGTGGTCAAAGGCGGAGCGAACCGCTGCGTCGGCGTCAACGAAGTTGTTATAACTCATTTCTTTTCCGCCGAGCTGCTTCGACTGCGCAATTCCGGCAACCGAGCCTTCGCCCGTGGAACGGTAAAGTGCTGCTGGCTGATGAGCATTCTCGCCGTAACGCAAAATGTTCACAAGTTCACCAGAAACCGAAAGTTCTGCAGGGAAGCCAGGGTTCTTACTTTCGTTGTCGTCGGTCTGACCGGCCTCGTGCTTCCACTGTGATGACAGTTCTCGAGCAAACCAGTCGGCAACCGCAGAGTCGTACCTTGCGGTGTGAGCAAAAGCGTTCGCGGCCAACTGTCGACGCTGCTGAAGGGTCGTTCCACCTTCCGAAAGCGCGGCGATGATTTCGTCGTAGCGATTAGGTTCAACCACGATGGCAACATTCGCGTGATTCTTAGCCGAAGCGCGAACCATGGCAGGGCCTCCGATGTCGATTTGATCAACGACGGCTTCGCCCTTGGCGCCTGAGGCAACGGTCTGAACGAACGGGTAAAGGTTCACAACCACAAGTTGGAACGCTTCGATTTCAAGTTCCTTTAGTTGCGCTTCGTGATCCATCAAACGCATGTCGGCAAGAAGGCCACCGTGAATTTTCGGGTGAAGGGTTTTCACTCGGCCATCCAAAGATTCTGGAAATCCGGTGACCTGCGACACCTCGGTAACTGCAAAACCAGCGTCGGCGATAGCTTTGGCAGTTGAACCAGTAGAAACCATATCAACGCCGGCATCGCTCAGTGCCTTGGCAAGTTCTAGTAGGCCGGTTTTGTCTGAAACTGAAATCAGGGCCCTGCGAATCTCAACCCGGTCGCGGTGTCGGTAGTCGTTTGGATTGTGTTGGTTGATCGCTGCCATGGAAGTCCTTAGTTTGAGGTGTCTAGTTTGATCCGGTGCTCGGCGATGTCTTTGACCACGGATACCAACAGTTGGCGCTCAATAACTTTGATGCGTTCGTGCAGTTCGTGTTCTGTTTCATCCGGCAAAATCGCCAGCTTCGCTTGTGCGAGCTGCGGCCCGGTATCGACACCTTCGTCGACGATGTGAATGGTCACGCCGGTTTCGGTTGCACCGGCTGCCAAAGCATCTCTAACACCGTGAGCGCCTGGAAACAGCGGCAACAGCGATGGGTGGGTATTGATAAGTTTTGGGCTGAGAGCGCGCACGAAACCGTGTGGAAGAATTTTCATAAATCCAGCCAGGACGGTCAGGTCTGGGCGGAATCGATTCACGGTTTCAAGTAGGGTTTCAGCCCAGGCTTCGCGGCTGCCAAAA
>JBJORE010000044.1:0-7201 GCA_046049565.1 Actinomycetota bacterium | reverse complement strand
CTTGGAAGAGAACTTCGGAAACATGATCGACTACAAGTTCACGGCAGAGATGGAAGAAGACCTCGACCGTATCGCCGATGGCAAGTTGAACTCGAAAGATTGGCTAAAGGGTTTCTACTTCGGCGAAAACGACGTGGTTGGCTTGAAAGAAACCGCCGAGAATATTCTCGACCAAGACCCTCGTGCTATTAACTCTTATCCAATCACCGACGCAATTACCCTTCGCACCGGCCAGTACGGACCTTATCTAGAGATCTTTGAGGCCCCTGGTAGTGAAGGTGCCGACCCTGAAACCGGTCGACGCATTGTGAACATTCCGGAGGAAATGGCTCCGGATGAACTTACTCCAGTCAAGGCTCAAGAACTAGTCGACGCCCCGGTAATCACCGACCGCGTTTTGGGAGTTGACCCGGTAACCGGTTTTGAGATCTTGTTCAAGGACGGTCGTTACGGTCCTTATGTGGTGCTTAACGACCCAGAAGCGGCAAAGCCAAAAACTGAAAGCCAAAAACTGCATCTCTCTTCAAGTCGATGAGTCCGGCCACTATAGATTTGGACACCGCCCTCCAGCTACTTGCCTTCCCGAAGGTGATCGGAGCGGATCCTGAGACCGGTGTCGAGATCACTGCGCAGAATGGAAAGTTTGGCGCCTATCTAAAGAAGGGTACCGACTCTCGCTCACTTGCCAGTGAAGAAGAACTTCTGACCATTGACTTGGTCAAAGCTTTAGAGATCTATGCACTTCCTAAGTATGGGGCTCGCAGAACCGCAGCCACCCCACTTCGCGAATTCGGCGAAGACCCTGCCTCTGGCGGAGCAGTTGTTGCCAAAACCGGACAGTTTGGACCTTATGTTTCCGACGGCTTTGTGAATGCCACAATTCCGAAAGACGACAACCTCGAAGACATGTCGGCTGACCGCGCCTTCGAACTACTAATGGCTCGTCGTGAAAAACTTGGACTTGAGCCAGGCCAAGCTCCAGCAAAGTCGAGCGGTCGTGGTGCTAAGAAGACCACTAAGCGTGTAGTCAAGGCTAAGGGTAAGAAGAAGTAGTGTTCATTTCCTTCGAAGGCATAGACGGGGTTGGCAAATCAACCCAAATTCGTCTTGCCGAAGAATACCTGAGCTCCCGGGGCAAGGATGTGGTGTGCACACTTGAACCAGGCGGAACCGACCTAGGCCAAGAGATTAGAAATCTTCTGCTCCACCGAAAAGGTGATGTGGCTCCTCGTTCAGAAGCACTGCTCTATGCAGCGGACCGCGCACACCACGTGGCTACGAAGGTTCGTCCAGCTCTGGCCGAGGGAAAAGTTGTGATTACCGACCGCTACTTGGATTCATCAGTGGCCTATCAGGGCGCCGGACGCAAACTTTCAGCCGACGAAATTCGAAACATTTCACTTTGGGCTGTCGACGGACTTCTTCCAGATCTCACCGTCCTAGTTGATTTGGATCCAGAGATAGCAGCCGAACGCCGGAAAGGCACAGGTCAAGAAGCCGACCGGCTAGAGCGCGAAAAGATTGATTTCTTTCAAGCGGTACGAAACGAGTTTTTGAAGCTGGCAACGGCCGAACCTGAACGCTTTTTAGTGGTCGATGCCACGCAAACACCCGAGCAAATATTTGTTCATATTGCCAAGAAGTTGGACGACCTGCTGGGCTAATGAGCAAGGATTTTTGGTACGAATTAGCGGGCCAACCGGAAGCGTTGGAGCAGATTCGTCGTGCCGTAGATAATCGTGACCAAGGAGTTTTTCATTCTTGGTTGATCACCGGCCCTCCGGGTTCGGGGCGCTCGGTTCTCGCAGAAAAATTCGCAGCCGCTCTGCAATGTCCAGAAATGGGATGCGGAAAGTGCCACTCCTGTGTTTTGGCTGAAGCAGGAACCAACCCAGACATCAATGTCTTGAGCACCGAGAAGGTGCAGATTGCCATTGCTGAGGTTCGCGAATTGGTGAATCAATCATCCTTCGGTTCTTCCATGGGTGGTTATCGCGTTTTGATTATTGAAGATGCGGATCGCATGGCGCCAGTTGCAGCGAACGTCCTTCTAAAGGCGCTTGAAGAGCCACCAGCCAACACAATCTGGATTCTCTGTGCGCCTTCGGAAGTCGACATGCTGCCAACCATCCGTTCCCGCGTTCGCAAGGTAAACCTAAAAGTACCTTCGGTTGAAGATGTTGCAAAGTTGTTGGTTGAGCGTGATGGCATTGAACCCAAGCTAGCCACCTTGGTAGCTGCCGAGGCTCAAAGCCACATCGGTATGGCTAGGCGTTTAGCCCTGAGTCCCGAGGTTCGCGCGCGTCGCCACGAGTACCTTCAAGCAGCCATGAGCATCAACAATGTCACTCATGCCGTTAAGGCTTCCGTAAAGTGGCTTGACCTTGCCAAGAAAGATGCGCTCGACCTGACTAAAGAGCGAGACGAAGAGGAATTACAAGAACTGCGCCACAGCCTCGGGCTTGCTCCGGGCGACACAGTTCCACCAGCATACCGACCCGATATCAAACGTCTTGAAGAGAATCAAAAACGCCGTGCTACGCGAAGTCTCCGCGATGGAATTGACCGAATTCTGGTAGACCTGCTAGCCCTTTACAGAGATGTGCTTACGGTTCAGCTTTATACCGGCGCCGAATTGGTGAATCGAGATCTAGAAATCCAGATCCGTGAGGTGGCTACTTCAACAACTTCGGCGAACACAATTCACATCATCGACGAAATCGAAAAAGCACGTGATCGGATCGATAGAAACGTTCGTGACGTTTATGTTTTAGATTCTCTAGCCACAACATTGAAGCGGAGCGCATAGTGAAAAGAATCCTTTCCCTGCTGGTAGTGGCAGGCCTTGCCATCGGACTATCAGGTTGCTCAAATTTGGTACCAGTAAGCGACGTTTACTCTCAGAAGATCAACTGGTCGCTGTGTGATAACAACATGTTCCAATGCGGAACGATCAAGGTTCCCGTTGATTGGGCAAAGCCCGATGGTGACCAAATCGAGCTATCACTCACTCGTAAATTCACCAACGACGCACTTGGTTCGATTGTTCTAAACCCCGGTGGTCCTGGTGGGTCTGGTGTGGATTTCCTAATCAACAATTACGACAGCATTGGCACCCAAACCCTTCGAGACAGCTACACTTTTGTGTCTTTCGACCCGCGTGGGGTTCAAAGAAGTGCCAAGGTGACTTGCTTTGATAGCAAGGGCACCGACCACCTGCTCTACGATTCGACCAATGCCGAGCCAGGTTCAGCGAAAGACGTCGAATTGATGAGGGTCGAGCTGAAGGCTTTTTCAGAGGCTTGCAAGAAAAATACAGGAGCAATCCTCGGTCACGTAGACACTGTTAGCGCCGCCAAAGATATGGATGTAATCCGAAGCGCCTTGGGCGATGAAAAGTTGAATTACCTTGGCTTCTCTTACGGCACATTCCTCGGGGCTACTTACGCAACCCTATTTCCAGAGAAGGTCGGACGATTTGTTCTTGATGGTGCAATCGATCCGCGGGTCTCAGACGAGCAGCAGAGCATCAACCAGTTAAAGGGCTTCGACCTTGCACTGACTAACTACTTGAAAGACTGTCTGAAGAACGACGCCGACTGCCCATTCGCCGGATCTCTTGAGAATGCCAAGACCGAGGTTTCAAGTTTCCTCAAGAAAATGGAATCCCAGACGCTGCCAACCAAGGATGGACGTAAACTTTCTCTCGCCTCGGCAACGACCGGCCTAATCATGGCGCTTTACTCCGACACCTACTGGCCTTATCTCACGCAAGCCTTCACCGAGGCGCTGAAGTCTAAGGATGGCTCAACCTTTATTCTGCTTGCAGACTTCTACAACGACCGAGACCAGAACGGTAAGTATTCAAGCAATTCCCTTGAGGCGAACATTGCAATAAACTGCTTGGATTCGCGCTCTTCATCTAAGCCCGAAGCGATGGCAAAACAGAATGCACGTTTGCTAGCTATGTCGCCTATTTTGGGTCGCTATTGGCAGAATGGTGCTCTCACTTGTGAGCAGTGGCCATACCCGGTCGCCGAACGTCCTGAGTCTTATGCTGCAAAGGGTGCTCCAACCATCCTTGTAATTGGCACGACCGGTGACCCTGCTACCCCTTACGAACAATCGGTAGCACTGGCTCACGAGGTACTTGAAAAGGGTTTCTTGATCACCTTCAAGGGCGAGGGTCACACGGCTTATGGTCGCTCAAACGAATGTGTGAGCTTGGCGGTTGATGATTTCTTTATCACGGGCAAAATTCCAGCCAAAGAGCCAATCTGCTGACCTCAAAATCTTAGTTATAACGACTAGATAACGGTGGGCATAAACCCACACTTTTTTAGATTTTGTCGAAAATCTAGCGATAGATTTTCGTTTGGCGCATGTCTCACATGCTCTGAACCCGTTCAATGCCGAACGGGCTCTCACAATGAACATTGGAGTTCAATGGGATCGTCAGAGAACGAAAAGGTTTGGGTAGAAGCCCAGGCCAGCCCGGAATTCCAAGCCCTCAAGAAGAAGTTCCGTAACTACGCTTTCCCGGTTGCGGCGCTATCGCTGGCTTGGTACTTCCTTTATGTATTACTAACCGCTTTCGCCCGAGATGCACTCAAAGTCGAATTAGTGGAAAACATCAACCTTGCGTTTGTGCTCGGTTTGCTTCAGTTCGTAACCACCTTCCTAATTGCGTGGGCATACGACAAGCACTCAACCAAGCACCTCGATGACGCATCAGACAGCATCGCTCGTGCAGTTGAAAAGGAGTTGGCAAAGTAATGTCTTCAACAACTTTGAGTTCAATTCTTTTCGGCACCTTCGTTGCTGCCACACTGTTTATCGTTTGGCGAGCTGGTCGCACCAACAAGAAGTCGACTGACTTCTATGACGGTGGTGCCAACTTCTCCGGTTTCCAGAACGGTCTAGCTATCGCCGGTGACTACATGTCGGCAGCGTCGTTCCTAGGTATCGCCGGAACCATCGCACTTTTCGGTTACGACGGCTTCCTTTACTCAATCGGCTTTCTAGTCGCTTGGTTGGTTGCGTTGCTACTGATCGCTGAGCCGCTTCGAAACTCTGGCCGATTCACCATGGGTGACGTGCTTGCGTTCCGTATGCGTCAGATTCCAGTGCGCACTGCAGCAGCAACCTCAACCTTGGTCGTTTCGATCTTCTACCTAATGGCTCAGATGGTTGGTGCCGGTGCTCTAGTTTCACTATTGCTAGGTATCACCGACCCAGGCACCAAGAACCTCATCATCGCTGGTGTGGGTATTTTGATGATCCTGTACGTGACCATCGGTGGAATGAAGGGAACTACCTACGTTCAGATTCTGAAGGCGTTCCTACTAATGACCGGTGCCGCATTGCTAACCGTCCTGGTTCTTTGGAAGTTCAACTTCAACATCTCTGAACTACTAGGCGCAGCAGCTACCAACAGCGGTAAGGGAGATGCATTCCTTCAGCCAGGTCTAAAGTTCGGTAAGGACGTCATCGACGCGACCACCGGCCTGATCGACCCAGTGAAGACTCTATGGTCGCGCCTAGACCTGATCTCGCTAGGTCTGGCTTTGGTTCTAGGAACTGCGGGTCTTCCTCACATCCTGATCCGTTTCTACACCGTTCCAACCTCAAAGGCCGCACGTAAGTCGGTTAACTGGGCCATTGGTAACATCGGTGCTTTCTACCTCATGACCATTGCCCTAGGTTTCGGTGCAGCAGCTCTACTAAGCCGTGCCAACCTATTCCGTGGGTACAAGGTAGATGCCAACGGATGTCTCATGGATGCCAAGGGTGCAGCTATTGCCAGTGGCGATGTTGCCTGTACGCCACTGGACCAGCTGAAGAGCCTGACTCCAGAGGCTAAGGCGCTATTGGTGCCAGTCGACCCTTCGGGTAACGTGGCTGCTCCACAGCTAGCCGAGTTCCTAGGTGGCGGTGCAGGAACCACCGGTGGTGCGGTAATGCTCGCAATCATCGGTGCAATCGCATTCGCAACCATCCTTGCCGTTGTGGCTGGTTTGGTTCTAGCGAGCTCGTCGTCGTTCGCACACGACCTTTACGCCAGCGTAATCAAGAAGGGCAACGCATCTCCTGAGAAGGAAGTCCGCGTAGCAAAGCTTGCCGCTATCGTTATCGGTTTGGTGTCGATCGTCCTAGCTATTGGAGCACAATCCTTGAACGTTGCCTTCCTGGTGGCTATCGCATTCGCGATTGCAGCTTCGGGTAACCTTCCAGCGGTTCTCTACTCGCTGTTCTGGAAGAAGTTCAACACTCGCGGAGCGGTCTGGGCCATCTACGGTGGTCTCGGTTCGGCTCTGGTGTTGTTGGTGTTCTCGCCAAACGTGAGCGGTTTAGCAACCTCGCTAATCCCGTTCGTTGAAGGTGGAATGCGTTTCGACTTCTTCCCTCTAGCCAACCCAGGCATTGTTTCGATTCCACTAGGTTTCATCTTTGGATGGCTTGGAACGATTACCTCGAACGAGAGCAACACAGCCAAGTACGCTGAGCTCGAAGTTCGTTCAATGTCGGGTGCCGCTATTGGTAAGGCAGCCGTTCACTAAGCAGTAAACAAAGAAACCCCCGGTCGAAAGATTGGGGGTTTTCTTTATGACCAGAGCTGAACCAAAGTCCAAAGGTTTAGGGCGGTCAAAGCCAGCGCAACGGTATAGCCAATTAGTCGAGTAACAAGCCCGTTGACCAGATTGCCCATGAGTTTGGCGTCTGAAGTTAGGCGAATCAGCGGGAACAGAGCGAAAGGGATTCCGAAGCTTAGGAAAACCTGACTCAGCACAAGTACATCGGTAGCGCCCATACCAAGCGAGAGTACAAATAAGGCTGGAATGAGTGTTATCAGACGTCGAACTACAAGCGGAATCGATCGCTTCACCAGCAGACCGTCGAAAATCACCTCACCGGCGTAGGTGCCAACCGAGGTTGAAGCCAGACCGCTGGCAAGCAGGGCGAGTGCAAACAGAACCGCGAAGGTGGCACCGCCAGCTCCCAAGATTTCCTTGAAGACGGATGAGATCACATCGTCGCCGTGATTTGAGATACCAATGACGGCGCCTAGAACCAATAGCGCGATGTTCACAGTTCCGGCAATCAACATCGCGAGGGAGACATCCCACTTGATGATTCGAATAAGCCTTGGGTTGTCGAGCCCTGTGGCAACCGAGCCTAGGCGGTCACGCGAGAGTGCCGA
>JBJORE010000043.1:0-6808 GCA_046049565.1 Actinomycetota bacterium | reverse complement strand
GTTGCAACCGGCGTGATCGCTGGTCTTGGAATTAAGGGATATCTCTTGGCTCTGGGCGCAATCGTCTAAGCATTCCCAGTAAACTTATACTCAACAATCCCACTCAACTAGCGAGGCATTTTCGTGGCAACTTCTAACGACCTAAAGAACGGCATGGTTCTAAACATCGACGGACAACTCTGGACCGTCGTCGAATTCCAGCACGTGAAGCCTGGAAAGGGACCAGCTTTCGTTCGCACCAAGTTGAAGAGCGTTATGTCTGGCAAGGTTGTCGACAAGACTTTCAACGCTGGAACCAAGGTTGAGACCGCAAACGTTGACAAGCGTGACATGGAATACCTTTACAACGACGGTTCTTCGTTTGTGTTCATGGACAAGGGTACTTACGAGCAAGTTGAACTAAGTCCTGAGGTTGTTGCGGAAGCTTCTGGTTACCTACTGGAGAACCAGGCTGCAACTGTTGCAATGCACGAGGGTAACCCAATATATGTTGAACTTCCTTCGTCGGTAGTTCTAACCATCACTTACACCGAGCCAGGCCTTCAGGGCGACCGCTCAACCGGTGGAACCAAGCCTGCGACCTTGGAAACCGGTCTTGAAATTCAGGTTCCACTGTTTGTTGAGAACAACACCCGCGTCAAAGTAGACACTCGCACCGGCGAGTACCTCGGCCGCGAACGCGACTAAGGTGAGCTCCAGAAGCAAGGCTAGAAAGCGCGCCGTAGACGCAATTTTTGCCGCCGACTTGCGCAAGGTTTCACCAGAGACTCTGCTTGAGCAAACTCGTGAGCAGGTTGCAGATCGACAGAACCAAGAGCCGATCTTTGATTACGCTAAGGAAATCGTTATTGGCGTTATTGATAACTACGACGAAATTGATGAACTTCTGGAGACCTATTCCGAGGGCTGGTCTATCGAGCGTATGCCCAACGTAGACCGTGCCATTCTGCGCGTCGCTATTTGGGAAATCTTGCATTCTGAGGCACCGTCGGCAGTAGTTGTAAACGAAGCCGTTGAATTGGCGAAAGAGTATTCAACTGAGGAATCTGGTGGGTTCATTAACGGGCTTTTATCGCGCGTTGCTGGCACACGCAAGGCTCTTTAGTTAGACTGATACAAACATCCTTTAAAACCGTCCTGTGAGGCGGAGAAGGAGGTGGGCGTGTCTGCACGCACCGTCTTGACTAGCAGCGACATTGATCGCGCTGTCACTCGCATTTCTCACGAAATCGTTGAAGCCAATCGTGGCACCTCTAACCTTCTTATTTTGGGTATTCCCACGCGCGGAGTGTGGCTAGCCGAGCGCATTGCTAAAGCCATCCAAGCGAGTTACCCGGATTTTGATGCTGCAGCTTCTTATGGGCGATTAGACGTGACTCTCTTCCGTGATGATCTTGCTTCAAAGCCAGATAAAGAAATCACTCAGACTCGACTTCCTGTGTCAGGAATAGACGGCAAAACCGTTGTACTTGTCGATGATGTTCTTTTCAGTGGGAGAACAGTACGCGCTGGCTTAGACGCGCTGAACGAATTCGGTCGACCAAGCGCGGTACGCCTGGCTGTCCTTATCGACCGCGGCCACCGGGAACTTCCAATTCGAGCCGATTACGTTGGCAAGAACCTCCCTACTTCTCTAGACGAACGCATTCAGGTTCGCCTAGACGAAACCGATACCGAGAATGCTGTGGTGATTGAGGGATGAATTTGAAGCACCTAGTTTCGGCGGCAGATTTAGGTCGTGACGATGCTATTGAATTGCTGGACACTACAGCCGAGATGGCATCGGTTAGCGAGCGCGATGTGAAGAAGCTTCCAACCCTTCGCGGAAAAACCGTGGTCAATTTGTTCTATGAGGATTCCACACGCACAAGAGTCTCTTTTGAGGTTGCGGAGAAACGACTTTCGGCGGACGTAGTGAACGTATCTGCCAAAGGTTCGAGCGTTTCCAAGGGTGAGAGTTTGAAGGACACTGTTCAAACCTTGGCGGCTATTTCCGCCGACATCGTGGTGATGCGTCACAGTTCGTCTGGGGCTGCTCACACTTTAGCCAACAGTGATTGGTTCGATGGTTCGGTTATCAATGCCGGCGACGGTACGCACGAGCACCCAACTCAGGCACTCCTTGACGCTTACACTTTGCGAACACGACTATTCGGTTCTGCTTCTGGCAAGGGGCTAGACGGAGTTAGCGTGGCAATCGTCGGTGACATCGCGCACAGCCGAGTAGCTCGAAGTAATTTGATTTTGCTCAAGACTCTGGGAGCAAAAGTTCACCTAATCGCTCCTCCAACTCTGCTGCCGAGTGCTTTGGGTAAACAGGCAACAAGCGCATTCCACAACTTCGACCACGCGATCGAAGAACTTCACCTCGACGCCGTCATGATGCTTCGCGTTCAGAGTGAACGTATGCACGCGTCTTTCTTCCCTAGCGAAGCAGAATACGCGAGACTCTGGGGTTTGAACCGAGAACGTCTCGAGCGAATGAAGCCGGAGACACTAGTAATGCACCCAGGGCCTATGAACCGAGGATTAGAAATCGACAGCTACTGTGCCGACAGTTCAAATTCGACCGTCCTAGATCAAGTTAGAAACGGTGTCAGTGCTCGAATGGCTGTTTTGTATCACCTTGTTGGCAATGAGAGGAACGCGTAAATGAGCGTCACACTGAAGAACGTAACTTTAGCCAACGGGAAGACGGCCAACGTCTCAATTGACGGTGAGCACATCACCGCTGTCGGTCACGATGAACACGGCGAGATCATTGACTGCAGCGGCTTGGTACTCCTTCCTGGCTTTGTTGATCTTCACACGCACCTACGCCAGCCAGGTTTCGAGCAGAGCGAAACCGTTTTGACCGGTTCACAAGCAGCGGCCAAGGGCGGCTACACGGCAGTGCACCCAATGGCGAACACCATGCCGGTTGCAGACAACGCGGGTGTTGTTGAACAGGTCCAGCGCCTAGGAGAAGAAGCTGGTCTGGTTGAGGTTCAGCCGATTGGTGCCGTAACGGTTGGACTAGAAGGCGAACGGCTTTCCGAAATGGGTAGCATGCATTCGTCGAAGGCGAATGTCACGATTTTCAGCGACGATGGAAAGTGCGTTAGCGATGCGTTGGTAATGCGTCGGGCCCTGGCTTACGTAAAGACTTTCGACGGCGTGATTGCTCAGCACGCTCAGGAGCCAAAGTTGACGCAGAACGCTCAAATGAATGAGGGTGCTGTTTCTGCCGAGCTAGGTCTAGCCGGTTGGCCAGGGGTCGCCGAGGAGTCAATCATTGCGAGAGACATCATGCTCGCTGAAGTCACGGGTTCAAGGCTTCACATTTGTCACGTTTCCACTAAAGGTTCGATTGAACAAATTCGACTTGGAAAGGCTAGGGGAGTACAAGTCACTGCCGAGGTCACTCCACATCACCTGCTTCTAACCGATGAACTCGCTCGCACCTACGACCCTGTCTACAAGGTAAACCCGCCGCTCAGAACTCAGAGCGATGTTGAAGCCTTACGTGAAGCTCTAATTGACGGAACCATCGATGTCATTGGCACGGACCACGCCCCGCACCCAGATGAAGCGAAACAGTGTGAGTGGAGTAGCGCTGCCTTTGGAATGCTGGGTCTGGAGACTGCAGCTTCGATCGCTCAACTGGTGCTAATTGAGAGTGGCAAATCGAACTGGGAACGTCTTGCACAGGTTCTTTCAGTGGTTCCAGCGCAAATTAGCGGCTTGGCTACCCAAGGTCAGGCAATTGCGGCTGGTTCAGTTGCAAACCTAACCTTAATCGATCCAAAGGCCAGCACCACCGTAATCGATGGCGGAGCTAGCAAAAGCAACAATCAACCTTTTAGGGGAATGACCCTGCCCGGCCGAGTTACCCACACGATTTTCCAAGGCAAATTCACAGTTCGCGATGGCGTTCTGGCAGGAAAGGCAAAAGCATGAGTAAAGCCGTTTTGGTGCTCGAAGACGGAAAAGTCTTCACCGGGCAAAGTTACGGAGCAGAGGGCACAACCCTTGGGGAGGTCGTCTTTTGTACCGGTATGACCGGATATCAGGAAACGCTGACCGACCCAAGTTATGCGGGACAGATCGTGGTTCAAACCGCACCACACATTGGTAACACCGGAGTGAACGCCCGCGACGAGGAATCGTCGAAGGTTTGGGTAGCTGGTTACGTAGTTCGTGATGCTTCTCGTATCGTCTCCAACTTCCGAAGCGAAGACTCACTAGACAATGAGTTGGTCAAGTACGGTGTAGTTGGCATCCGTGGCCTGGACACTCGTGCACTCACACGTCACCTTAGAGACCGCGGCGTGATGCGCGGCGGTGTGTTCTCAGGTGCAAGTGCTGACTTCGACATCGATCAACTAGTCGCTCAAGTTCAATCGGCTAAAAAGATGCAAGGACTTTCACTGAGTGATGTCGTCTCTACGGCCTCCAAGTATGTTGTTGCACCAGAGGGTGAAGAATTCGGCAAGGTTGCCATTCTTGACCTCGGAATCAAAGCTTCAACGATTGAGAACATGACAGCTCGAGGTCTAGAAGTGCATGTCTACCCAGCGACTTCAAATGCAGCCACACTTCTTGAAACCAACCCAGACGCAGTTTTCTATTCCAATGGTCCTGGCGACCCAGAAACAGCCGATTCGCAGGTTGAGACGCTACAAGAAATCCTTAAAACAAAGACTCCGTTCTTCGGCATTTGTTTTGGAAACCAGCTACTAGGACGAGCTCTTGGTTTCGAGACCTACAAGCTTGCGTTTGGTCACCGTGGAATCAACCAACCGGTACTGGATCGTCGCACTGGAAAAGTAGAAGTGACGGCGCACAATCACGGTTTTGCAGTGAAGGTTGAGGGAGGACCAGAGGTCGATTCTCCTGCCGGTTTCGGCCGTGTGAAGGTTAGCCACGTTTCTCTTAACGACGACGTAGTAGAAGGACTCGAATGTGTTGACATTCCGGCCTACTCGGTTCAGTACCATCCAGAAGCGGCGGCCGGACCACACGACTCGAACTACCTGTTTGACCGTCTAATTGATCTCATCAGCAACAACCGAAAGGCCACCAATGCCTAAGCGTCCCGACATCAAATCTGTTCTAGTAATCGGGTCAGGCCCAATCGTCATCGGTCAAGCCTGTGAGTTCGACTACTCTGGCACGCAGGCCTGTCGAGTGTTGCGTGAAGAGGGTATCCGAGTCATCTTGGTCAACTCGAACCCTGCGACAATCATGACCGACCCTGACTTTGCTGATGCAACCTATGTCGAGCCGATCACTCCAGAAATCATCGAAAGCATCATCATCAAGGAGAGGCCAGACGCAATTCTGCCGACCCTTGGCGGACAGACCGCCCTGAACGCGGCAATGTCGCTTCACGAAATGGGAATTCTGGACAAGTACGACGTCGAGCTAATCGGCGCCAAGGTCGATGCCATCAAGAAGGGTGAAGACCGACAGATTTTTAAGCAGTTGGTTCTTGACGCTGGAGCCGATGTTGCCCGTTCGGTAATCGCTCACACCATGGACGAGGTAATTGCAGCTGTGGACGTTCTTGGCTACCCAATGGTAGTTCGTCCTTCGTTCACAATGGGTGGACTAGGTTCGGGTTTCGCCTACAACGAGGAGGACCTGCGACGTATCGCGGGGGCTGGTCTACAGGCTAGCCCAACCACTGAGGTTCTTCTAGAAGAGTCAATCCTCGGTTGGAAAGAGTATGAACTAGAGCTCATGCGCGACACCGCCGACAACACCGTCGTGGTTTGTTCGATCGAAAACGTTGACCCGGTTGGTGTTCACACCGGTGATTCAATCACCGTTGCCCCAGCGCTAACTTTGACCGACCGCGAGTATCAAAACCTTCGCGACATCGGTATCCGAATCATCCGAGACGTCGGGGTAGACACCGGTGGCTGCAACATTCAGTTCGCGGTAGACCCGAGCAATGGTCGCGTCATCGTTATTGAGATGAACCCTCGCGTGAGTCGCTCTTCAGCTCTTGCATCGAAGGCCACTGGTTTCCCGATTGCCAAGATTGCCGCCAAGCTGGCAATTGGTTACACCCTTGATGAAATTCCTAACGACATCACTCGAGTGACTCCTGCTAGCTTCGAACCAACTCTCGACTACGTCGTTGTGAAGGTGCCTCGCTTTGCCTTTGAAAAGTTCCCGGCTGCCGATGCCACGCTAACTACCACCATGAAGTCGGTCGGTGAGGCTATGGCCATTGGGCGTAACTACAGTCAGGCGCTTCAAAAGGCCCTGCGTTCGCTTGAGAAGAAGGGTTCGTCATTCCACTGGGCAGAACAGACGAAATCGGCCGCGGAGCTACTAGAAACCTCGAAGGTGCCAACCGATGGTCGAATTGTTACGGTTCAGCAGGCACTTCGCTTGGGCGCAACTCCGGAACAGGTATTTGACGCGACCAAGATTGACCCTTGGTTCATCGACCAAATCGTTTTGATCAATGAGGTTGCGGAGGCTATTGCTTCCGCTCCAGAACTAAACGAAGACGTGATCAAGCTTGGCAAAGAGCACGGCTTTAGCGATGCCCAACTAGCTTCGCTTCGATCGCTGAAAGAAGCAGAGGTTCGGGCGATTCGCCACGCACTCGGTCTGCGACCTGTTTTCAAGACTGTGGACACCTGTGCCGGAGAGTTCCCAGCTCTTACTCCGTACCACTACTCAACCTACGAACAGGAAACCGAAGTCATTCCTTCGGACCGACGCAAGGTGGTTATTCTCGGTTCGGGTCCAAACCGCATCGGCCAGGGTGTGGAGTTTGACTACTCCTGCGTGCACGCATCGTTCGCGC
>JBJORE010000042.1:0-6810 GCA_046049565.1 Actinomycetota bacterium | reverse complement strand
TATTTGGCGGATCGTTTGGTCTACGGCTCGGTTGAGGAAATTGATGGAATCTCTGCTGGCGGCATGCCGGTTCGTGTGAAATGTTTGCACGCATTGGCAGGGCACTCGTTATCAGCCGGCCCCGGAGTGAACCCAATCGGAGACATTGCTCTAGAGGCTTGTACTTGGAAGCAGAACCGCTGCCAGTGCGACCCAACTGTCTAGGTGTCGGTAACTTTGACGCACCTCTAAACCTTTAGACTTAAAGCAAACATTTCCCCATTTCTTTTGGAAGGCAACATGCCAAAGATCCTTATCGTCGGTGGCGGTTACGCCGGTTTCTACACTGCCAGGAAGCTTGAAAAGCACCTAGGCAAGGACGAAGCCGAAGTCACCTTGATTGACCCGCTTCCTTACATGACCTACCAGCCGTTCCTTCCTGAGGTTGTTGCTGGTTCGATTGAGGCTCGTCACGCAGTTGTCTCGCACCGTCGCCACCTTCGTAAAACCAACATCGTCGCTGGCAAGGTGACCAACGTTGACCACAAGAAGAAGACCGCAACCGTTGAGCTTGCCGGTGGTGGAAAGCAGAAGTTTGAATACGATCAGATCGTGGTTACCGCTGGTGCCGTGTCGCGTACCTTCCCAATTCCTGGCGTTGCCGAAAACGCTATTGGTTTGAAGAACATCGAGGAAGCAATTGAGGTTCGTAACCGCATTCTTGGGAACTTCGACAAGGCAGCCAACCTGCCTGCTGGTGCGGCTCGCGACCGCCTACTAACCTTCGTAGTTGTCGGCGGCGGTTTTGCCGGCATCGAAGCTTTCGCTGAAATGCGTTCACTTGCTTCTTACCTGCTTCGCTACTATCCAACTCTGACCTTCGACGACGTGCACTTCCACCTCATCGAAGCCATGGGTCGAATCATGCCTGAAGTTTCGCAGAAGACCTCGGAATGGGTTATCGCAAACCTCGACCGTCGTGGTGCCAAGATTCACCTAAACACTCAGCTGCAGTCGGCTGATAAGGGTGTAATCAAGCTTTCGACCGGAGAATCGTTTGAGTCTGACGTAATCGTTTGGACCGCTGGCGTTATGGCTCACCCATACGTTCGCAACACCGACTTCCCGCTTGACGACCGTGGTCGTATCACAGCCAAGGCAACTCTTCAGATCGTCAACGGTGAAGAAGTTGTGGCCGACGCCTGGACCGCCGGTGACGTTTCGGCTGTGCCAGACCTTTCCGGATTCGGCGTTGGTGGATTCTGTGTTCCAAACGCTCAGCACGCGGTTCGCCAGGCCAAGCTTTTGGCTAAGAACATCGTTGCTAACCTACGTGGCGAGGGTGTGAAGGAGTACTTCCACAAGCCTCTCGGTGCCGTTGCCGGTCTTGGCATCGGTGTCGGCGTTTACCAGTGGAAGGGCCTCGCAGTGAAGGGCCTAATCGCATGGTTCATGCACCGCGGTTACCACGGTCTAGCAATTCCTATGTGGGAGCGCAAGATTCGCGTCTTCGCTGGTTGGATCTGGAACTTCTTACTTCGCCGCGACATCGTGGGAATCTCGGCGACCAAGGCGCCTCGCGTCCAGTTCGAGACCTACGCATCGAAGCCAGCCAAGAAGTAAGGGGTCTGCTCCTTTAGCCCAATGGCAGAGGCAGACGACTTAAAATCGTCACAGTGTGGGTTCGAGTCCCACAAGGAGCACCAGATGTGAGTTCGCTGTGAGCGTCCTGAGAATTGTTCCTGAAAGCTTTTCCACTGTTTAGCATTGTTATGTGATGCACATCGCATCAAAAGGAGAAACATGGAAATCGTTTGGATTGTTCTAGCCGCAATTGTTGTTCTTGGAGGGCTTTTCCTCTGGGCTACCTACAACGGTCTAATCACTTTGAACACTCGCGTAGACGAAGCCTGGAGTGACATCACCATCCAGCTAAAGCGTCGCGCCGACCTTATTCCTAATCTGATTGAAACCGTGAAGGGTTACGCAACTCACGAGCGTGAAGTTTTTGAGAACGTAACTAAGGCACGTGCCGCAACTGTTTCACCAGATGTTCTTGCCCACCCGGCACAGGCTGCCCAAGCTGAGGGCGACCTACAGAACACCCTAAAGAGCCTGTTTGCGGTAGCTGAGGCTTACCCACAGCTTCAGGCAAACCAGAACTTCCTTTCGCTACAGCAGGAACTAACCGACACCGAAGACAAGATCATGTCTGCTCGTCGTTTCTACAACGGTGGAGTGCGTGAACTCAACATCAAGGTGAAGCAGTTCCCTCAGGTTCTGTTCGTTGGTGCGCTTGGCTTCAAGGCTCGTGAGTTCTTCGAGGTTGCCGACGCAGCTTCGATTCAGGAACCGCCACAGGTCAAGTTCTAATAGGGGCATAAATGTATCGGGCGATTGCAGCCAATAAGCGCAACACCATATTCATCATTGTTGGTTTCATTGCGCTACTAGGTGGGCTGGCTTATGCCTGGGGTTACTACTCCGGCAATGGTTCCAGCGTTATTCCAATCATTTTGTTTGTGGTTGGGTACACCGTTTTTCAGTACTTCGCTTCAACGTCAATCGCGGTGGCGATGTCTGGAGCGGTACCGATTGAAAAGGCCGACAATCCAAGACTTTGGCGAATCGTAGAAAACATTTCGATCGCGCAAGGCATGCCAATGCCTAAGGTCTACATCATTCCCGATGAAGCTCCTAACGCCTTCGCCACGGGTCGAAACCCCGAGAAGGCAGTAGTTGCTGCGACCAGCGGGTTACTAGCCATCATGGACGATTCCGAGCTCGAAGGCGTTATGGCCCACGAAATGGGTCACGTGAAAAACTACGACATCTTGGTTTCCACCATCGTGTTCGGGTTGATTTCGGCAATTGGAATCTTGGCTGACTTCGCGATGCGTATGGCATTCTGGTCCAACATTGGAAACAGTCGCGACCGCGATAACGGGTTTGCTGCAGTCTTGATGATTGTGGGAATCGTGGGAAGCATCATTGCGTTCCTGATCGGCCCGCTAGTTAACGCCGCGGTTTCTCGTCAGCGCGAATACCTTGCCGATGCCACCAGCGCCGAAATCACTCGCCACCCTGCCGGTTTGGCCTCGGCTCTGCGGAAGCTTGGTGAGTACGGTCGCCCAATGCGACGTAAGAGCTCGGCCATGGCGCACATGTACATTGCCGACCCAATGAAGCCTGGCTTGGTTGAGCGTTTGTTCTCGACTCACCCTCCGATTCCGAAGCGCATTGAGCGTCTACAGGAAATCGGCACCAAGTTCTAAAGCGACATTGCCTTTATTGGCAATTTCCACAGCGACCAAAGATTGCCATTTAGCAACCTGCTGAAGGTGTTTGGCAACAGCCACAACCGGGAACTTGGAAACCCTGGTTTCTTCAGCCCAGCTTGATTTCACCTGAAGCGTTTTCTCCTGACGATTGCTCTTTAGGTCGAGTCGCGCGACAAGATCTCCGTTGTGAAGGAGCGGAAGTGAGTAGTAGCCGAACTTTCGTAAGTTTTCGGGAACATAAATCTCGATTTTGTAGTCAAAACCAAAGATTCGGCTGGTGCGATCGCGGTTCCAGCAAACTGGGTCGAATGGGCTCAGAATTGTGGTGCCTTTATGGTTACCCGGATTCAGATTGGTGCTTGGCAGTAAGTAGCCATGTGTCTTCCAACCAGGAATCTGTGCCGTGAGAAGCTTTCCGTCCTCAACCAGTTCTTGCAGAAGGTGGGTAATTTGAGTGGAACGAAGTCGGAAGTAGTCGGCTAAATCTTTTTGGTCTGCCACCCCAAGCGCATTGGCCGATTTCAAAAGCAGTTCCTTGTGGGCGTCGTCCTTGCTTGGTGGGTTTTCCATCATCGCGCTTGGAAGAACCTGCTCTGGAAGAGCGTAGATGCGTTTGAACTTCGTTCGTCCACCTGAGACCACGGCACCGCAATAAAACATCTGTTCCAGGGTTCGCTTGACATCGCTCCAACCCCACCAGGGCCCTTTGCGTTCATGATCCGGGTGTTCAAAATCACTGGTGGTGAGTGGGCCTCTTGTGCGCAACTCGTCGGTGATCATGGCGCCGAGTTTTTCGTCCCAGTTGTTGTAGCGGTTATCGTTCATGCGCCAGTGAAACAGGGGCAGTTCGTCGGTTTTGATGATTGACGCTTCGTGCGCCCAGTACTCGATAAGCTTCGGGTTGAATCCGCCCATCAAATTGTCCAATTGCGACTTGTCGTAGTTTCCAAGCCTGGAAAAGAGGGGCATGTAATGGGCTCGCTCAAAGACATTGACCGAATCAACTTGAAGGAGGTTTGTGCGATCAAAAACTTCAAGAACGGTGCGCGGCTTATTGTTTACAAAGCCGAGGGCGTCGAGAGCGATTGCCTTGGCTTCAAGGTTTGAAAGACTAATCGCTGGCTTCACAAACTAAACTCTAAACCAGAACAAAACCCGTGAGGACTCCATGGCAAAGCAACCAGCACAACCAGCGCCAACACTCGAAGACTTCGAGCGCGCTGAGTCTATTGTGCGCGCTGTGGCTAATGTCACTCCGGTTCTGCACAGCAACGCTCTCAGTGAATTGACTGGCGTTGAGGTGGTTCTGAAGGCTGAAAACTTGCAGCGCACTGGCGCATACAAGCTACGTGGTGCCTACCACCGCATGAGCAAGCTCACTGCAGCTGAACGCAAGAAGGGCGTTGTTGCGGCCTCTGCTGGAAACCACGCTCAGGGAGTTGCGTTAGCAGCCAAGAAACTCGGCATCAAGGCGACCATCTTCATGCCGGTTGGTGCATCGCTCCCAAAGTTTGAAGCTACCAAGCACTACGGCGCCAAGGTTGTTCTAGAGGGTGCGGTTTTCGGTGAAACTTTAACCGCCGCCAAAGAGTATGCCGCCAAAAAGGGTGCAATCTTCATTCCCCCATACGACCACCTAGACGTGGTACTTGGGCAGGGAACCGTTGGTCTCGAGATTCTTGACCAAGTGCCGGATGTTGAAAACGTCATCGTATCCATTGGTGGTGGCGGTTTGGCCGCCGGCGTTGCCACTGCAGTGCAGGCCTACGCCACTAAGCACAAGCGAAAAATCAAAGTCTGGGGTGTGCAGTCCGAGAACACGGCGTCTTACGTTCCTTCACTGAAGGCTGGAAAGCCAATCAAGATTGAGACCAAGCGAACCATCGCCGACGGAATCGCGGTAAATCTTCCTGGAGCTATTCCTTTCGAACTGATCAAGAAGAACATCGAAAAGGTTGTTACCGTAAGCGACGACGAAATCGCCAAAGCAATCGTGTTGCTTCTCGAGCGAGCCAAAATGGTGGTTGAACCTGCCGGCGCTGCTTCGGTCGCGGCACTGATGTCTGGTGCCATCAAGCCAAAGGGTAAGACCGTCGTGGTACTTTCCGGTGGCAACATTGACCCGCTTCTACTTCAAAAGGTGATCAGCCACGGTCTCATGGCAGCCGAGCGCTACACCGATGTTTCGGTCATGCTTCCAGATCGTCCAGGTCAGTTAGTTAAGACTGCGGCTGCGATTGCGGCGGTTGGTGGCAACGTGGTTGAGGTTCTTCACACCAGAAACGGCAAAGACCTAGACATAAGCGAAGTTGAACTTCGACTATCGATTGAAACTTCTGGGCATGAACACCGAGATCGGGTATTCCAGGCTTTGAAAGACGCGGGGCTAAACCCTCGCGTTCCGCGCTAACCGGCGAAAGTCTCTACTTTCAAAACCTTCACAACAATCTCTTTGCCCATTGGGGTTTTGTAGCTGGCGCTTTCGCCAACCTTCTTACCCAAAATGGCGTTACCAATCGGTGATGAAGGGGAGTAGACGGTCGTGTCGGCGTCGGCAATTTCTGCGGATCCCAAAAGGAACTTAGTTTCGCTGCCGTTTAGTTCAACGGTGATCAACATTCCCTGTTGAACCACTCCGTGCGAGGCCGGTGGCTCACCAACTACGGCGCTTTCCAAAATGCGCTCGAGACGGTAGATGCGGGCTTCAATCTTGCCCTGCTCTTCTTTGGCTGCGTGGTAGCCGCCGTTTTCTTTGAGGTCACCCTCGTCACGTGCTTCGCCGATTCGGCGAGCAATGTCAGTGCGGCCGAAAGTTAGAAGGTGCTCGAGTTCCGCGGCAAGGCGGTCAAAGGCCTCTTGTGTTAGCCAGGTTGGTTCTTCAGACATTAGTTAATCCTATTTGACGGAGCAGCCGTCGGCTCTAAGTACCGCCGCGGCAGCAATGGTTTTGACCACTACGCTAAGCGCCTTGGTGTCGTCGTTGTTAGCAGGAATTTCCACTTCCGCATAGCCAACTGTGGCACCGCCGGTGTCGAAAGCCTTGAATACACAGCCGGCTGGCTTATCGCCAGTGCGAGCAGTGAAGTTTGCCTTGATGTGGTGAATGTCGAGCTTTTCGTAGCTGCTTACCTCAACACTGGCCACCGGCTTCCCAAAGAAGTTTGCATAAATCGCAAAGCTAAAGAAGGCCACCAAGAGCGCTGAGACAAATCCGATTACCAGTGGCCTGCGCTTACCCGAAGCATTTCCGTAACGCTCGGAAAGTAGGTCGTTGGTTTGGGTCATAGTTCAAGGGTAGCGCCAAAATGCGGGCATACTTAAACCATGAAGTTATTGCTGTCGCTAAACACTTTCGCGCCAAAGAACGAATTGATTGACCCGCTTAATGACCCAAACAAGGTCTACTACAGCCCAGGTGTAATTGGCTTCTTAGCTGTATTCCTTATGATGATCGCCGTCACATTTTTGGTGATCGACATGGTGCGTCGTGTGCGACGTGTTCGCTACCGCAGCGAAATTCAGGAAAAGTTAGCCGGCGAAGCTTCCGCTC
>JBJORE010000041.1:0-7141 GCA_046049565.1 Actinomycetota bacterium | reverse complement strand
TCGTGGCCTTGAGATTGCCGAACTAGCAGTTCGTCACCGTGACAACGGTGTGGTCGGATTCGACATTGCCGGAGCCGAAGCCGGATTCCCTGCCAGCAACCACAAGGAAGCTTTTGACTACCTTGCCGAGAACATGTTCCCAACCACGGTTCATGCTGGTGAAGCCGACGGAGTTGAAAGTATTCGCGATGCCATCGTGGCAGGCCGAACTCTCCGTCTCGGCCACGGCGTCCGAATTTACCAAGATCTACTCATGCGTGAAGAAGATGGACGTGACTATGTTCAGCTAGGCGAAGTTGCTGAGTGGGTGCACTTCCGCCAGATTGCCCTTGAACTTTGCCCAGTTTCAAACATGCAGACCGGAGCAATTGCCGACCTTGGTGACGAGTATGTTGATCACCCGGTTGCCATTTTGTTCGATCTAGGTTTCCGCGTGACCATCAGCCCAGACAACCGTTTGATGAGCGGCACTTCGGTGACTAACGAGCTCGAACTTTTGGTTGAGAACTTCGAGTTCGATCTAGACGATCTAGAGCAACTTCAACTAAACGCTGCCGAGGCATCTTTCCAAACTTTGGACGCTCGCGAGGAGTTAATGGAACTGATTCAAGAAGGCTTCGCGAAAGCTCGTAAGTAGTGCCGCTACTCAGCGTCGGAGTGCCGGCGGAAAACTGGACCCAGGCAATTTCTGCTGCCGGTCAGTTGTTGGTCGACGCGGGTCACGTAAAACCTGAATACACCTCTGCGATGATTCGCGTCGTTGAGGAACTCGGTCCTTACATCGTTTTGATTGACGGCTTCGCTCTCGCTCACGCAGCTCCAGGTGATGTCGTCCTAGAAAATTCAATCTCGCTAGTGGTTCTGGAACAAGCCGTTGATTTTGGCTCAGGAAAAATGGTGACCTGCGTGTTTGCAATGGCAGCTCAGGATCACGACAGCCACATCGATGCCCTAGGTCGTTTGGCTGAGTTGCTTGCGGATGAACAAATTAGGAACACCCTGCTAACTGCCCAGAATAAAGCTCAAATCGAGCCGCTGCTCACCGGGGTTCTGGGAGAATAGTCTGATGCGAATCGTTGCGGTATGTGGTCTCGGCTATGGAACCAGTGTCATTTTGAAGAACAACATCGAAAAGGCACTGCTAGCACTCGACTACGAGGGTGCAACTGTTGAAGCGGTTGGAGTTGCCGAGGCTCGCCAGATTGGCGCGCTAGCGAACATTGTTATGACCACCGAAGAGTTGGTTCCAATCTTGGACGGCATCAATGCCGAAATCATTCCAATTCGCCACGTGATCGACATCGACGAAATCAAAAAAGCCCTCGTCAAGGCTCTGCTCTAAGCGAGCAGCTTTTTCACTTCAAGCTTTAGCGCCTCGAGGTTTTCCTCGTTAGTTTCGATGTATGCCTTGAATTTTGGTTCAGTTCCAGAAGGTCTCAAAATTACCCAGTCGCCACCGTCGATATGAAGCTTCAAGCCGTCGGTTGGAGGAAGTTTTCCGGTTGGCTTCGACAAGTCTTGAACGGTGAGTGAACGTCCCTGAAGTTTGGTTGGGGGGCTTGCGGTTAGTCGATCCAGGATTTCACGAACGGCTTGCTTGCTCTCAACGCGAACACTGACCTGTGCAGTTGGTCGGTAGTTGTACTTTTCCTTTAGCTCAGCAAGATGAGTTCCGAGAGTTTTACCCGATTGAGCGAGTCGATCTGCAATGGTCAGCGCCACCAACGCCGCCGAGATGCCGTCTTTGTCGGGAGTGTGGCTTGGGTCAACCGCGTAGCCGAGGGCTTCTTCATAGCCGAACAATAGGTTTGGCACCTGCATGATCCACTTGAATCCGGTAAGAGTCTGGCGATACTCAAGACCGTTGTCTTTGGCAACACGTTCCAGGCAACTGGATGAAACGATTGAGTTTGCCATCACTCCCTGAGCACCTTCGCGTGTGGCCAGTTCGTGAGCGAGGATTAGCCCAACTTCGTCACCGGCTAAACGAGTGAAACCGCCTGCGTTTGGAATTCCGATCGCCAATCGATCGGCGTCTGGGTCGGTGGCAATAATCAGATCGGCGCCAACATCCGCGGCTTTCGCGAAGGCGAGATCCATAGCGCCAGGTTCTTCCGGGTTAGGAAATGGTGTGGTTGGGAACGAGCCGTCCGGCTGAACCTGCTCGCTGACCATAGTCGGCTTTGATGCACCGGCACGATTGAGCAACTCGGTCAACGTATCAAGGCCGACCCCATGCATCGCCGTGTAAACGACCTTCAAACTATTTTCAAACCTGTGACCCTGAGTAAGTTTCAAAGTTGACGCGAAGTAAGCCTCGCGAAGGTCGTGCCCGCCGGTAGTGAAATTGTTTGACTTTGGAAGCTCAGCGAAGGTTAGAGTTTCGGCAACGTTTGCAATTTTCGCTTCGATGTCGCGGTCGATTGGAGAAATGATTTGACTCCCGCCAAAATCACCACCCAGGTAAACCTTGTAACCGTTATCGTTTGGCGGGTTGTGACTAGCGGTCACCATGATGCCGGCTGAGAAGCCACCGAACTTCACCGAGTGTGAAAGCACCGGCGTTGGTACGTAGGTGTCGAACAGGGTTACTGTAACTCCTGCACCAGCCAGGATTTCTGCACTGTCTTTCGCGAAGACGTCCGAGTTAATTCGCCCGTCGTAGCCAATGACCACCGAAGGTTTGCTTTCGCGCTCCAATAAATAGTCGGCGATTCCTCTGGCAGCCTGAGCCACCAAGACACGGTTCATGCGAGCTGCACCAGCGCCAAGTTCACCACGCAAACCGGCGGTACCGAAAGTGATGCGAGGTTCAAAAGCCTTCTGCAGTTCGTCTTCGTTGGCTGAAGCAATCAGGGCTTCTAGCTGAGCGCGAGTAACCGGGTCAGGATCCTGGGCGAGCCAGGCCTTAGCCTGTTCCAGAAGTGACATTTAGATCTTGCCGACAATCTCAGCCAAGAGTGCGCTGATGCGAGACTCGGCTTCGCGCCCAGCATCCAGCACCTCTAGGTGAGACAGCGGGTGGTCCTGAATGCCAGCGGCAAGGTTGGTCATGAGCGAGAATCCAAGAACTTCCATGCCAGCTTCACGAGCCGCGATGGTTTCTAAAGCGGTAGACATGCCAACGAGGTGCGCACCCATGCCCTTAGCCATTTGAACCTCGGCCGGGGTCTCATAGTGCGGGCCTCGGAACTGCATGTAAACGCCCTCATCCAAAGTGGGATCCACGCTGCGAGCCAGGTCGCGTAGGCGAGGGCTGTAGGCATCGGTTAGGTCCACGAAGTTGGCGCCTTCGATGGATGAAGTTGAGGTGAAGTTGATGTGGTCGCTGATTAGTACCGGGGTGCCTGGCTTCCAAGATTCCTTGATGCCTCCGGCTCCGTTGGTTAGAACCATAACCTTCACGCCGGCAGCCGCCGCGGTACGAACACCGTGCACCACCCGACGAACTCCGTGTCCCTCGTAGAAGTGAGTGCGGGCGCCAAGTACCAAAGCGTGCTTGCCGCTAGGAAGCAGGATGGAGCGAATAGTTGCAACGTGACCTTCAACCACAGGCTTTGAGAAACCTGGAACCTCGGTGGCGTCGATGGTGGCTACGGTTTCACCAATGAGATCAGCAGCCTTCGCCCAGCCAGAACCGAGGGTCAGCGCAATGTCGTGCTTGGCAACACCAGTCAGTTCGGCAATTTTGGCTGCGGCAACCTTTGCTACGTCGAAAGGGTTGGCCTTGGAATCATCTAAAGGATTGGTCATGGGTTAGATTCTATGTGTGACTACAGCGTCGAAAAAGAAACATCACATCGTAATTATTGGTGGCGGCCCCGGGGGATACGAAGCAGCACTGGCTGGTATCCAACTCGGAGCAGAAGTTACCCTCATTGAACGCAACGGAGTAGGCGGATCTGCCGTACTCACCGACGTAGTTCCATCGAAAGCCCTGATCGCCACAGCTGAAGCCGCTAACTCGGTTCGTCACGCGAAAGAACTTGGTATTCGTTTCCACCAAGACGGCAAAGAGGTTGACCCGAAGGTTGACCTAGATCTTGGTGCTATCAATTCCCGCCTCCTTGAAATCGCCAAAGAGCAGTCAGAAGACATGCTCAACAACCTAACCGCCCACGGTGTTCGGGTAATTGCCGGAATGGGTCGCCTAGACGGCAACCACTTCGTGATTGCTACTCACGCCGATGGTAAGGAAGAGCGAATCGAAGCGAAGACAATCATTCTTGCTGTTGGAGCACACCCTCGCACGCTTGAAACTGCTCAGCCAGACGGTGAGCGCATTCTTACTTGGGTTGACCTCTACAACCTGAAAGAACTTCCAGAACACATGATTGTGGTTGGTTCCGGTGTAACCGGCGCCGAGTTCGCTTCGGCGTACCGTGGTCTCGGTTCTCAGGTCACCCTGATCTCTTCCCGCGACACAGTTCTGCCGGGTGAAGACCAGGACGCAGCGCAGTTGATTGAAGAAGTTTTCCTAAGAAACGGCATGCAGGTGCTGAGTAAGTCTCGCGCCGAATCGGCCGTGAACACCGTCAGTGGGGTAGAGGTAACTCTCTCCGATGGCACCGTGGTCAAGGGTTCACACTGTCTAATCGCGGTGGGTTCAATCCCAAACACCGCCGGACTTGGCCTTGAAGAAGCGGGCATTGAACTAACCGAAACCGGCCACGTGGTGGTAAATAAGGTAGCTCGAACCAGCCGCGCTAACGTTTACGGCGTGGGCGACTGCACCAACTTCTTCCCTTTGGCTTCGGTTAGTGCCATGCAGGGACGCACCGCGGTCTTCCACACCATGGGAGATGTTGCGATGCCAGCTGAACTTCGCAACGTGGCAGCCAACGTTTTCACCAACCCGGAGATCGCTTCGGTCGGTTGGTCTCAGAAAGCAATTGAGGACGGCCTCGTCGACGGTTCGATTTTTAAGGTGATGGTTGAGGCTAACCCTCGAGCCAAGATTGCCGGAATTCAAGACGGCTTCATCAAACTCTTCTGCTCGGCAGGTTCTGGAACAGTGATCGGTGGAGTCGTAGTGGCACCGCGCGCCAGCGAACTTATCTACCCAATCGCGCTCGCGGTAGAAAACCGACTAAACGTAGACCAGGTGGCAAAGACCTTCGCCGTTTATCCGTCGATGTCGGCATCGGTAACCGAAGCAGCTCGCGCGCTGCACCGGCCAAACGTTTAGTTTTTAGTCTTCGATATCCATCAGGTGAGTGCCGGCTGGAACGGTTGTACCAACCTCGGCAGTGATGTTTTTGATGGTTCCAGCCTTGTGTGCCTTGATCGGCTGTTCCATCTTCATCGCTTCTAGAACGATGATGGTCTGACCCACTTCCACTGCTTCGCCTTCAGCAACTGCAATCTTCACAACGCTCGATTGCATGTCGGCAACAACCGACTTGCCGCTCTTTCCAGTTCCCGCTGCCGCGTGACTCTTACGCTTTGGTGCGACACCCGCGCTTGCGGTTGGAGCTGCTCCGCCGAGGTGTGCTGGAAGCGAAACTTCGATGCGCTTTCCGTTAACCTCAACCACAACATTGTTTCGCGAAGAGCCTTCGCCAGGAAGGTCAGCGATGCCGGTCCAGGCTGGGATGTCGTTCACGAATTCGGTTTCGATCCAGCGAGTGTAGATGCCGAACTTTCCGTTGCCTCCGATGAAGGCTGGGTCATTCACAATCTTTTCGTGGAATGGAAGAACGGTAGGCATGCCGTGTACTTCCATTTCGGCAAGGGCGCGACGTGAGCGTGCAAGAGCTTCTTCGCGGTTCTTGCCGGTAACGATTAGCTTGGCAATCATTGAGTCGAACGAACCCGAGACTACGTCGCCCGACTGAATGCCGGTGTCAACGCGCACTCCAGGACCACCTGGAGCCTTGAACACGTGAACCGAGCCAGGTGCTGGCATGAAGTTTTTGCCGGCATCCTCGCCGTTGATGCGGAATTCGAAAGAGTGGCCGCGAACCTCAGGATCGGCATAGTCGAGCTTTCCACCCTCAGCCAAGCGGAACTGTTCGCGAACTAGGTCTAGGCCGGTAACTTCTTCCGAAACCGGGTGCTCAACCTGAAGTCGGGTATTGACCTCGAGGAAGGAGATGGTGCCGTCTTGGGCAACCAGGAACTCACAGGTTCCCGCACCGACGTAGCCAACCTCTTTCAAGATTGCCTTCGAAGAGTCGTAAAGTCGCTTTACCTGGTCATCGGTTAGGAAAGGAGCCGGAGCTTCCTCAACTAGCTTCTGGTGACGACGTTGCAGTGAGCAGTCGCGGGTAGAAACCACAACCACATTGCCGTGTTCGTCGGCGAGGCACTGGGTTTCAACGTGGCGAGGCTTCTCCAAGTACTTCTCAACGAAGCACTCACCGCGACCGAAGGCCGCGATGGCTTCACGGGTAGCCGACTCAAATAGTTCGGCAACTTCTTCTTGCTTGTAAGCAACCTTGATTCCGCGGCCACCGCCACCGAAAGCTGCCTTGATGGCAACCGGCAGGCCGTGAACGGCTACGAAATCCAAAACTTCCTGAGCGCCTTCAACCGGGTTGATGGTTCCAGGGGCTAGCGGAGCGCCGACCTTTTCGGCAACGTGACGAGCCGAAACCTTGTCGCCAAGGCGTTCGATGGCATCTGGGCTAGGACCGATCCAAATGATGCCAGCCTTCATAACTTCACGAGCGAACTCGGCGTTTTCAGCTAGGAATCCGTAGCCAGGGTGAATTGCGTTTGCTCCCGATTCGCGAGCGATTTTCAAAATCTTGTCGATAACAAGGTAGGTCTCGGCCGAGGTGGTGCCGTTTAGGGCATAAGCCTCATCGGCAACCTTTACATGTAGGGCGTCGCGGTCTTGGTCGGCGTAAACCGCCACCGAGCCGATGCCAGCATCCTTGGCGGCGCGGGCAATGCGCACGGCAATCTCGCCACGGTTGGCAATGAGTACCTTCGTAATCTTGCGTTCAGTCATGGAGTCAAGCCTATTCGTTCGTGAAGGGTTTTAGCGGTTCCAAAAACTTGTGTATTCAACGCCCAGCACTCTAGAAAGCTCGCGCAGGGTCGGAAGCGAAAGCCCAATTACCGTATGGGTGTCACCCTCGATGCGGGAGATAAACGCCCCGCCGAGGCTGTCTACGGTGAATGCCCCGGCAAC
>JBJORE010000040.1:0-7143 GCA_046049565.1 Actinomycetota bacterium | reverse complement strand
CTCTACCGATCACCCTGGCTACCTCTCGTTTATCCCCTGCGCACCTACTCAGGCTTCCAAACTTTTTGACCTCGTTGTTTCCGCTTCGGGAATCTACGGCGGTTCTTGGATGGAGGGTGCCGGCGCAGTGTTCGCTGAAAACCAGGTTCTCGCTTGGTTAGCGAAGGAAGCAGGCTTGCCAGAAACAGCCGGCGGAATCTTTGTTCAAGGTGGAACGCTTGGAAACCTTAGCGCACTTGTTGCTGCCCGCGATCACGCACGTCGCTCAGGCAAAACTGCATCACGCTGGAAGATTGCCTGTAGTGCAGAAGCCCACTCTTCACTCAAAACCGCAGCAATGGTTATGGACGTCGAGCTCATCAAAGTGCCTGCCGATGAACGTGGCAAGCTGGGAGGAGCCGCACTTCGGGAGGCGTTGAGGGGTAATACCGACGGCTTGTTTGCAATCGTCGCTACCGGTGGCACCACCAATTTTGGAATCGTTGACCACCTAGACGAAGTGGCCGAAGTTGCAAAAGAACTTAAGGTCTGGTTCCACGTCGACGGTGCCTATGGTTTAGCTGGCATGCTTTCACCACACACCCGGCCTTTGTTTAATGGCCTCGAACACGCTGACTCGTTCATTGTGGATCCACACAAATGGCTCTTTGCGCCTTTCGATGCTTGTGCATTGGTCTATCGCGACCCAGAGATTGGTCGCCTAGCTCACACGCAGCATGGCGAATACCTAGATACCCTTACCAACTCGGGTGAATTTAACCCGAGTGACTATGCAATCAACCTAACGCGTCGCCCACGAGGGTTACCGCTCTGGTTCTCTTTGGCAACACATGGCATCGACGCATACCGACAAGCCGTTACTCAGAATATTCAGATTGCTAACTACGCACGAAACCAAATCAAGCTTCGCGACTATCTAGAACTAGTTCGTGAGCCAGAACTATCTGTGGTCGTCTTCGAGCGAACTGGTTGGGGTCTTGAACAATACGAAGAGTGGTCCAAAAAGCTCCTTGCGGAAAACGTTGCATTTGTCGTACCAAGTTCACACCAAGGACGACCAAACGCCCGATTCGCCATCGTAAATCCACTAACCACCGAGGAACTCATCGACGAGATTCTCGACACAATGGAGTGACCATGCGGATGCCAGCGGAGTGGGAAAACCACGACAGAACTTGGATGGCCTGGCCTTCGAATGGTTACACCCTTGGTGACACAGAAGTAGACGCAAATAAGGCCCGACAAACCTGGGCAAATGTCGCCAACGCAATTGTTCGCTTTGAACCGGTCACCATCATCGTAAATTATCAAGACACGGACCTAGCAAGAACATTCCTGGATGAACGAGTTGACATCGTCACGGCAGATTTGAACGATGCCTGGATGCGAGACATAGGACCAACATTTGTAAAGAAAGAAAACGAGCTTCTCGCCGTGAACTGGATCTTTAACGGTTGGGGCGCACAGAGTTGGGCCTCCTGGAACTTTGACGACCAGATTGCAAAAATCATCGCTGAGGTACTTGTAGTAGACAGAATCGACTCTCCCCTAATCAATGAAGGGGGTGGAATTCACGTCAATGGAAACGGCACGATTCTCCTGACCGAAACCGTTCAACTTGGCGAAGGGCGAAATTCAACTTGGACCAAAGAGCAAGTTGAGAAAGAACTCCACGAAAAGCTCGGCACCTCGCGAGCAATCTGGATCAAACGCGGTTTGACACGCGACTACGACGAATTTGGCACTCGAGGCCACATCGACATCGTCGCCTGCTTCTCAGATGAAAACACCATCCTCTACCACGACCAGCAAAACCCGAACCACCCAGATTTTGCTGTCAGCCAAGAAGTTAGAGCAACCCTCGAAGCAGAGACAGATTTCAACCTAATCGGAGTTCCTGCACCGACAATCCTTCACGATGATGAAGGACCGGTGGATTACAGCTACATCAACCACTACATAGTGAACGGCGCGGTCATCCTTTGCGCTTTTGATGACCCGAACGACGAAGTCGCAAAAACCATTCTCGAAAAGGCTTACCCTGGCCGAGAAATCGTCCTAGTGGATGCGCGAGAGTTGTTCGCACGCGGCGGCGGAATTCACTGCATTACGCAACAGCAGCCATCATGAAGGTGCCAGAACTTAGAAAGTTCGACCAAAACGATGCTTGGGATCTTGGAGTAATCGCCCATGACCTAGCTGCTGAGCGCGGCTACCCAATAGTCATCGACATCCGCCAAGGACAGACGTCATTATTCACGGTTCGTCTTCCTGGAGCGACCTCGGAGAATCTTGATTGGGCTAGGCGCAAACGAAACTTGACTCTACTCACAAAGTTGCCTAGCTGGGAACACGACAAGGCTAGAAAAGCTGGGCACGACATCATCACCGAGCAGAATTTGGACCCGACCGAATATGCATCTCACGGTGGTTGCGTGCCAATCATGGTGAATGGAGTCCTGGTGGCAACGTTCGCGATTTCGGGTCTTCCATCAAAGGAAGATCACGAATTCGCTGTTGAATGCATGAACCTACTAAGCGCCAAGTAGTTCGCGAATACCCGCCTCAAAGACTTCCTGGTGACGATCGACGTCAGCCTTGGTAGTAGTTGGGCACATCAAAGCCATGTTATGGAATGGCGTTAGTAGGATTCCTCGGTTAGCTAGGTACAGGTGTAAGAAATCTTCCAACTCCGCGTCGGCAGATTCATAAGCCGCGGTTCCGGTGATTGGGTATGGGCGCGCGAACCGGTATTCGGCACGAGCACCTAATTGGTTAATTGCCCAAGGAAGTTCGTATTTATCGAACAACTCGTTCACACCTTTTGTGAAGTAGGTCGCCAAGTCAATCATGTCTTCGAAGTTTTCTTTGGTTAGAACCTGTTCCAAAGTGGCACGCATTGCCGCCACCGATAGCGGGTTACCGGCCAAAGTTCCGCCAACACCTCCCATGTCCACTAGGTCGAGATCGGTGCGCTCGAGAACGCGCTCGGCAAAGCTTTCCGAAAGGCCGTAGGTTCCAGTTGGGATTCCACCGGCGATTGCCTTACCAATAACGAATACATCAGGTTGAAGGTTGTCGCGCATGGTCATTCCACCCCATCCGGCCGAGAAAGTGTGGGTTTCATCGATGATCAAAAGGGCATCGTATTTGCGAGTAAGTTCGCGGACTCCTTCGAGATAGCCAGGCTCTGGCAACACGATACCGATGTTGGTCATAGCTGGTTCCATGAGCACTGCTGCCACATCACCATTCTTAAGTTGACGTTCCAACCCCTCAAGGTCGTTGAATTCGGCTACACGAGAGGTTTCAGTTACATCCACTGGCGAGCCCACGTTTCCTGGACGACTCATTCCTTCACCGTCTGGACCAACAACAATCAAAGCCTCATCAACCGAGCCGTGATAACAGTAGGCGTTGAAAAGGATCTTTGGTTTGCCGGTAATTGCTCGCACTAAGCGAATCGCCCAACGGTTTGCATCGGTGGCAGTTAGGGAAAAACTCCACTTAGCCATACCAAAACGTTCCGTGAGGTTTTTGGCCACCCACTGAGCATCCTCAGTTGGAAGCATGGTGGTCATTCCACCCAAAGCATCAACGCGGTTCTTGATCGCCTCGACAACAACTGGATGAGAGTGCCCTGCCATGGCGCCCGTGTCGCCAAGTGCGAAATCAATGTATTCGTGCCCGTCGATGTCCCAGATTCGGTTGCCAGAAGCGCGGTCAAAGTAGATCGGGAAACCGCCAGCCTTCTTATTCATCCAGGTCATAGGAACTTTACCGAAAAGGTTTTCGGCTGCGTCATAGGCTGCTCGAGACTTTGGGTTACGTTCAGCAAAGAGAGCTTGTTCGCGCTCAAAGAGGGAAGAAAGGCGACTGCGGTCAATCATGAGAAACACTCCATCTGAAGGGTCCCCCGCCAAAGCTTAGGCGCTTTGACTACTGCCCGAATCCAGAGGATATTCATCACTATTTTGACACTAAATATGTCCAGTGCTTAGTGATTGCTTGCATAAAAAGGTTCGGTTCTTCCTCCTGCGGAAGATGAGCGGAATTTGAAATGAGTTCGAGAACGGAACCCGAAATAAGCGTCTTCAGTTTTACGGTGTCGGCCGTTGGCACAACAGTGTCATGTTCGCCGGAAATTAGAAGAGTTGGCTGGCTAATTGAAGCGAGGTTGTCGGCTAATTGATTGGTTCGAGGCGCTGTGGCGAAGGTCCAAAACGCTCTTTCCCATCCCCAGACCTGCAGCGGAGCATGATAGCCAGCATAAACAGAGTCCGTTAGGTCGGTTTGATCGTAAAAACTTTCTCGAAGCAGTTCATCTCCAGAAGTGGCTATGGAACTAACCAAAACTGGGCCAAGTTTTTGAATCTGGGGAATCGCATAGAGCCAACTCAAACCCTCTGGGCTTCCTCCGGTTGTGAGAATTGCCGGATCCACCAAAATCAAAGAATTGACTTTCGATGGATTCAGTCGGGCAAACTCTGCCGCCAACTGACCACCTGCGGAGTGGCCGACCAAGATAATCTTTCGACCCGCACCGAATTTATCAATCAGTGCATCCAATAGCTTGAAATTGCCTTCGAAGCCATAAGGATTGGTGCCCGCCCACTTTGTTGGACGTTCAGTGAAACCAAAAGCTGGTCGGTCGTAGGCAATTACATCCCCGAGTGAACTGAGCGGCTCGATTACCCCGCGCCACGAGAAGGTGCTCGCACCGAAACCGTGCATCAAGACCAAAAGTGGCGGTTCGCATTCACAACCGCCTTGGTAGGTCCTTCTCTCGATGTGAACACTCACGCCTGCTAGTTGTGCGAATTCAGCTTCGACTCCAGCCGCTTCAACATTCGATTTGGTTCCAGAGCTTGATTCCGGAATAAATAAAGGAACAATCAGGAATGACAGCACGCCCGCTAATAATGCGTAGGTCATTACTTTTCGAAAAGTCTTCATATTCTGACTTTAGGTCTTCAAGCGCACAATGCGCCTAACCCTTAGGCGGTTAGGCTAAGAGCATGCTTTCGCGTTTGATTACCATCTCCCGACCGGTCCTATGGATAAACACCATCGGAACCACCATCATGGGCGTGTGGCTCACCGGAACTCTCTGGAGCTGGGATGCTCTGGTCATCCTGCTTTGGGTGACCTTCCCTTTCAATCTTCTGATTTACGGAATCAACGACATCTTCGATCAGGAAACCGACAATATCAACATCCGCAAGGGTGGCTTCGGCGGAGCAAAAATTGACCCTAAGGAAGTTCCTTGGATTGCCTGGGGTGTCCTACTAACGAACCTTCCGTTCCTCATCTATTTCGCATTTGTGTTCCCACTAGATGCCAACCTTTGGATGTGGGCATACGCTCTCACCTTCCTTTTCTATTCGGCTCCCCCAGCGCGTTTCAAGGGTCGCCCTTTTCTCGATTCGATAAGCAACGCTGACTACGCCTTTCCGCTTGCCTTCGTTCCACTTGCTTTAGGCGTCGCACCGAACTGGATTGCCGTGTTCGCCCTGATGGCTTGGAGTCTCGCAAAACACACCTACGACGCTATTCAGGACATCGAAGAAGATGCCTTTGTAGAAATCAACACAACCGCGGTTTATCTGGGCGCAAAGAAATCTTTGATCTGGGTTGGTTTTTGGTGGCTGGTTTCCACGATTCTCTTTGCTTTCGTAAATGTTCCTTTAGCAATTGCAAACGCCGCGTATGCGGGTTGGCTCATATGGCTCATACAAAAAGATGATTCAGGCGACAACGCCAAACGGGTTTATAAGTATTCGGTTGCTTACCCTTACGTGGTTGGTTCGGTTGCTGGTGTGCAACTGGTTGCATACATCGTTTATGGAATGCTGAACCTTTGAGCAAAAAGATCGTCGTCGTTGGTGCCGGCCTTGGCGGACTAACCGCCGCGGCGCTTCTAGCAAAGGCTGGGCACGACGTGACCGTTTTGGAAGGCAACAGCTGGATCGGCGGCAAATCACGACGTATCGAGGTTGCGGGCCAACGCATAGACACCGGCCCATCGCTGATTACCTTTCCAGAGGTTCTCGATGAACTTTTCAATCGCTACGACCAACTCGGCACAAAAACAAATTCAAAGTCGATTGCAAATCTGTCGCTAGAAAAACTTCCTGAAGTTGGCAAATACTTTTTTCAGAACAAGGTCGTGAACTTACCTGTTGAAGAAGGTCACGAATGGTTCCAAGCCTGGAAACGCTTCGACGAACTCCACGGCTCAATGAGCCCAGAGATAACCAAACTCCTAACCACTAGCCCGTTTTCGATGGGAACTCTGAAGCCGGTGGGAAAGCTCATGAAGAATTACGGCTTACGCCTTTCAACCTCCTCATACCTTACTGGCTTGAAGTGGTTACCGGCTGGGCTGCGCGAAGTTATTGCCATTCACACCTTGAATGCCGGAATCGCTCCCGAACGAACTCTCGCCATCTACGCAACCATGCCCGCCGTGATGGCTCGTGAGGGCATTTCAGTTCCCGTTGGCGGAGTCTACGAAATTGCGCTTGCTTTAGGCCGTCTAGCCACTGAAGCCGGGGCGAAGATTGTCACCGAAACGAGAGTCACCTCAATCAAAAAGGGGTTGGTAACAACGGAATCCGGCGGATATGAAGCTGATGTGATCGTCGGAGCCACCGATGCCGGGGTTATTTCCAAACTGCTGGGTAAAAAAACTCAAAACAAAGGCAAGGCTTCGTGTTCTGGAGTTGCGCTGTTCGTGACTCTCAAGAAGCCACTTCCGAAAAGTACCGTTACCCACTCGGTAATCATGCCGAGTAACCCAGCTGCACTTCACAAGTCACTAGACGCAATTGAAGTACCAACCGAAACCATGGCCTTCTTGAACTACTACAAGCCCGGTCACATCTACCCAAACACCAAAGCAACCGCGGCTGTCCTGCTAACCGCGCCCGCAAATGGTGAAAAGTTCAACATCGACGATCCGTTTATCCAAAGAGAACTTTCAAGAATCAGCAAAATGATCGGCCTCGATTTCAACATCTCGGAGTTAATTGAGGATTACATGATTCTCGATCCCTCATATTTTTCTGGTTTCGGAGCCAATGGCGGATCTCTTTACGGCTCCACTAGGCCTATCTGGTCTGGCGGCCCATTCCACTTCCC
>JBJORE010000039.1:0-9995 GCA_046049565.1 Actinomycetota bacterium | reverse complement strand
CTCGCATTCCGTTGCCAATGATTTCGTTGGCTCGGCGTGCAATCCAGTTGGTGGCATCGGAGTCGGCCGGACCTCCGTGGGGAGGGTTGTACTTGAAACCACCGTCGGTTGGTGGGTTGTGGCTCGGAGTGATAACCAACCCATCGGCACGAGAAGAATCCGAGTCGCTCTTGCCATGGTTGTGGTTGATGATGGCAACCGAAACAGCTGGGGTAGGAACATAGCGACCATCACGATCGACCAAGGCCACGACACCATTTCCGGCAAGGACTTCAAGTGCTGTTTCCTCGGCCGGCCCGGACAGCGCATGTGTGTCTTTGCCAACGTATATCGGCCCCTGAATGTTTTCGGCCTGGCGGTATTCAACAATTGCCTGGGTGATTGCGGCAATGTGATCGTGATTGAACGAACCGTTGAGTGAAGTGCCTCGGTGGCCGGAAGTGCCGAAGGCAACCTTCTGAACTGGGTCGGAAATGTCGGGGTGAATCGCGAAGTATTCGTCCACCAGTTTTTCGATGTTGACTAGGTCTTGCACCTGGGCTTTTTTGCCAGCTCGCTCACTCATAAAACCATTGTGTCGCTTAACCTTGTCTTATGTCATCACAAGCGCGTAACACTAAGACCACCTATGCCTATCTGGGTCCAGCTGGCACGTTTACCGAGCTTGCCCTTCGCCAGGTTGCTGCGGCTGTCGGCAAGGAATGGAAGCCGGTGCTTTCAGTAGCCGATGCCCTAAACGCAGTGCTCGCCGGCAAAGCTTTCCGAGCAATCGTGCCGGTTGAGTCTTCGGTTGAGGGCGGCGTTAGCGCAACCCTCGACGCACTTGCCACCACAGAGGGTCTTCAGATTTATGGGGAATACCTCGTGCCAGTGAACTTCAACCTTGTGACCCGACCCGGCGTCAAGCTTTCTGAAGTTAAGACCGTTGCCGCTCACCCGGTTGCGTATGCTCAGGTTCGCAAGTGGCTTGGTGCAAACATCAATAATCACAAACACTTCCAATCGACTTCGAACGCTGCGGCCGCTTCAGATCTTTGGGAGAACACCAAGATCGATGCTGCTGTTTCAACTCCAAACATCACCGACCACTACATGGTGAAAGTAATTGCCAAAAACATCGCCGACACCAAGCACGCCGAGACCCGCTTCATTGAAGTAGGCAAAAAAGGTGCGCTCCCTAAGCGAACCGGGCAAGATAAAACCTCGGTCATCGTGGAATTGCCAAGTGATCGTCCCGGTGCACTTCTGGAAATGCTTGAGCAGTTCGCTGCCCGCGGCGTGAACCTAAGCCGTATCGAATCTCGTCCGGTTGGCGACAAACTAGGACGCTACCGCTTCAACGTGGACGCCAATGGCCACGCCACCGATGAAGCAGTTGCCGAAGCCATACAGGGGCTTTATCGTTTCAGCCCGAAGCTCATCTTCCTCGGTTCTTACCCGAGAGCCGACAAGAAAGCGTCTGTTCACGAGGGCAACAACCACTCAGACAGCTACGTGAGCGCCAAGCGCTGGTGGCTAAAAGCCATCGGCAAATAGGATTGTCCCTGTGATTGACCTAAACCTCCTTCGAGAAAACCCAGACGCCATCAAGGCTTCGCAGCGCGCTCGCGGTGCCAGCGAAGAGTTGGTTGACCAAGCCGTAGCAGCCGATGCCACGCGTCGCGCCAAACTTGCCGAGTTCGAGGTGCTTCGAGCAGAACAGAATGCTCACTCAAAGACGGTCGCTACCGCTCCGAAAGAGGAGAAGGCAGCCCTGGTTGCTGCCGCTCAAGTTCTTGCTGCCAATGTGAAAGCAGCCGATGCCGCAGCCAATGAAGCCGCCGAAGAACTAGACAAACTGCTTTGGCAGATCGAGAACGTGGTTTGCGATGGCGTTCCTGCCGGTGGCGAAGACGATTTCGAGGTTTTGCGTGAAGTTGGGACGAAGCCAAACTTCGATTTTGGTTTCAAAGACCACGCTGAACTCGGACTAGACCTAGACATCCTCGACCTTGAGCGCGGAGTCAAGGTTTCTGGCTCTCGTTTCTACTTCCTCAAAGGTTTTGGTGCTCGTCTCGAAATAGCGATGATGAACCTTGCTCTAGATCAGGCTGCCGAAGCCGGTTTCACTGCGCTCATTACCCCAACGCTGGTTCGCCCAGAAGTTATGGCAGGCACCGGGTTCCTCGGTCAGCACGCCGACGAGATTTACTACCTACCAGCCGACGACCTTTACCTAACCGGTACCAGCGAAGTTGCGCTAGCTGGTTATCACCGAGATGAAATCGTGGACCTATCCGATGGCCCACTTCGCTACGCCGGTTGGAGCACTTGCTACCGCCGCGAAGCCGGCAGTGCCGGACGCGACACCAAAGGCATCTTGCGAGTTCACCAGTTCAACAAGTTGGAGATGTTCTCTTATGTTGAGCCAGAGCAAGCCGAAGCCGAGCACGAAAAGCTCCTCGCGTGGCAGGAGCAAATGCTTCAGAAGTGTGAGCTTCCTTACCGCGTGATTCACACCGCGGCTGGCGACCTTGGTTCAAGCGCCGCTCGCAAGTACGACATCGAAGCTTGGGTTCCAAGTCAAGAGACCTACCGCGAGCTCACTTCAACCTCAAACTGCACCACGTTCCAGGCTCGTCGCCTGAACATGCGCTACCGCAAGGAAGACGGCAAGACCGCAACCCTGGCCACCTTGAACGGCACTCTCGCTACCACTCGCTGGCTCGTTGCCATCTTGGAAAACCACCAGCAGCCGGATGGTTCGGTGCGAATTCCAGCAGCACTACGCCCTTACCTTGGCGGAACTGAATTCATCAAACCGAAGGTAAAAGCCTAAACATGGCACTACCTCCAGAGCATCGCTGGCTGATTGCGCTCGACATCGACGGAACTTTGGTTCACGATGACGGTTACCTTTCGCCACGCGTTGCTGCCGAGGTGAAACGAGTTCAAGACCTTGGTCACCTCGTTGTGGTTGCCACCGGACGAAGCGCAGTAAACGCTATCGGTGTTACTAAAGAAATCGGATTGATGGACGGCAAGCTGATTGCCTCTAATGGCGCCGTCACCGTAAAAATCGATCACGATCACCCTCGCGGCTTTGAAACCGAAGAGGTAATCACCTTCGACCCAACTGAGGTGCTCACCAAGTTAATCGCAAGCCTTCCCGATGCCCATTTCGCGGTTGAAGACGCGCAAGGTGTTTACAAGTTCCACAAGCATTTCCCAGATGACGCCCTCGGTGATGTAAATCATGAGACTCCCTTGGAAGAACTCATGCACCACCCGGTCAGCCGAATCGTGGTGTTGAGCCCAGAGCAAGAAACCGAAGAGTTCGTCGACACCGTTGCAACTCTCGGCCTTTCATCGGTTAGTTACGCGATTGGTTATTCAGCCTGGCTAGACATCGCACCTCTAGGTGTGTCTAAAGCCAGCGCACTCGAAGTGGTTCGCGCTCACAACAACATTCGCCCGAATCAGATCATCACAGTAGGCGACGGACGCAACGACATCAGCATGTTCGAATGGGCTCAGGCTGGTGGCGGTCTAGCCTTTGCCATGGGTCAAGGCCCTGAAGAAGTTCACGCTGCAGCAACGTTCGTTACCGATGCTGTTGAAGATGACGGTGTGGCAAGTGTTCTTGCGGGATTCGAAGGAATCCTCTTTACGCGCTCGGTTTAGGCAGCCGGCTTTTCAACGTTTAAACGGGTTTTTCTAATTGCCTGAATTACCCCAGCTCGATCATTATTGAGTAGAGCCTTCAACGCAGCGCGATAGCGCTCGGGAACTTTCTTCCAGAAGATCGGGCCAACGCCGTCGTAAAGTCTCGTCGCCGTCTTCTGAAGTGAAGCGAAGAAAACATCGTCGGTGTGTTCAACCCATGGCAGATAGAAGTTAATGTCGAAGCGAGCGGTTGACCACTGGTAGTAATCCCAAATTTCCTGGTTCTTTTTTCCCTTTGGGTAAAGCTCTTCCAAAACAACCATGGTGTCTTCAATTGCCTTCAGGCGGTGGTCAAGATTCTTGTGCTTCCAGCGTTCCTGGGTGATTGAAGTTCCTCCGCCAACTCGGGATCTCCAAAAGTATGAAACCTTGGTGACCACCGCGAAACCACCAGACTCTGCGTAAACCCGAGTCATCAACGCCATGTCTTCGTATAGGAAACCTTCTGGGAAGCGGTAGTTTCCAGCCTTCCAAAAATCGAACTTCATCAGTTTGTTCCAAGCAGTCACATCGGAGATGAAATCAACGCGAGCATTTAAATCAGTTCTTTGAACCGGCTTCTCGAAAACTTCGCGGTGACGCTTGTAAAGCAGAAATCCTTTGAGACGGGTCGGTTTACCGACAACCACATTTAGGTCACCGATTGCGGCCAGGTAATTTCTGACCGCGTGCTTTGGTAGCACGTCGTCTGAGTCTAAAAACAACAGGTAGTCGGTTGAATCGATCGCATCCACTCCAGTGTTTCGAGCAGCTGCCAAACCGGCGTTCTTCTGAACCACCAGCTGCACATTCGCATAACCTTCTGCAAAAGTCTTCGCTAACTGTCCAGAGTTATCGGTTGATCCGTCATCGACCAGGATGATTCGAACATTCCGATGGCTTTGCAACAGCGCACTCTTCACGCAAACGTTCAGGTATTTCGCAACGTTATAGATCGGCACCACGATGGTCACCTCTGGCTGCGACCTATCAATCGGCGGCTGGCTTCGCAGCGCGAGGTCGTATCGCCATTCGGTTAAACCGTAGAGAACGTTCTCTGCCCAGGGTGTTTCAAAAAGGCTTCGAACGGGTTCCAGCACAGGCTTCAATGCCAAGCGCAATCGCCAAGCAACAGCACGAACGAGCTTCTTCACAAACTTCATTTACTTCAGTGTCTCTTTGACGGCGTCGATGAAGCGCTTGGTCAAGTCTTTATCGTTAGCGCCTTCGAAGTAGTAGTCGCGAGTTTTCTTGCGCTCTCCCAGAAGTTCATCGTTGCTAAGCAAGTTTTTTACGGCAGCCTTAATCGCTCGGTCATCGAGTTTGTCTAGCACCAAGCCGCCACTGGCAACCGGGTAACGCTTTACAAATTCTTTGGCTGGGCCATCCATGCTCACCAGCAGGTATGGCTTCAACGAGAAGAGCCAGTCGCTCACAATTCCAGAGATGTCCGAAATCATCGCGGTTGATTCATTAATCACGTCGGCCTCAGAAAGACCGGTCGCGGCCGAACCAAAAAGGTGACCACGTTGGTTTTTCTCGTTGTCGGAAGTCAACTTGGCGTGAACCTGATTGATCACTTCGAGGTCGCTAGCGCTTCTGAACGAGTAAGGGTGGGGGCGATAAACGACTCTCACTCCAGCTTCGATTGCAGCATCAACCATTTGAGGGGTAAGGGCTAGCGATGTGTAAACCTCGTCCTCGGCCGAACCACCCCAGGTTGGGCAAATCAACAACGTTGGCTTTTGCTTTGAAGTAGCGCCAACTTGCATTGAGGAAAGCTGCGGTCTACCAACCTTCACAAACTTATCTTTGGCTATGCGAACCCCATTGCGCTCATAACGATCGATACCAGCTTGCCCAGCAACAAAAAGTTTCGAATACATGCCATTCACCGGAGTAAAGCTTGCGGTCTTTTCGCTGTCACCGTGCATCAGCTGAACGTGGGTGAACTGCGGGAATCGCACGTAGTCAGAGTTCGGCTTGGAGTTATTTATGTAGATCCAAGTTTTGAGTCCAGGCACCTTTGCCAATCGGCTCACGGCATTTGTTGGAATAACAAAAACAGGACGCTTGCTGATCTTGCGAATTTCGGCAACCAACTCAGAACGCCCAGAGACGATGAAGAAGTTCTCACCAACCGCCTCCAAAGACGGAAGCCACATTTTTAGTTGATAGATTCCGGATTTTGGTGCGTCAATAAAAACACCAAACGGAAACTTGTCGCCCTTGAACAGTTGCTCAATGTTGTCGCCTACCGGTTTCGAACGAAGTAACCTACCGCCAACCCGGGTAAACAGGGCGCCTAAGGCAAGGAAGAACTTTGCAACAAATTTCAAAATGACGCCCGTTCGATATCGTTGTACCGAGTTTAATTGACCGAGAAGTTTTAGGCTGAATAATCAGGTCTTAACCTCGTACATTAGAAAGCGCTGGATATGGGTATTTTCGCCAAGGTAACGGCACTACGCTCGAAACTCCTGCGCAAGTTCGTCTATGAACCAGCTCGCTCGCAATCGATCCAAAATTCGGTGCTTTTTGAAACATTTAGCGGCAAACAGGTTGGCGATTCTCCGCTCGACATCGCCCTTGCACTTCAACGGGAACACCCTGAGCTCAAACTTCTCTGGTCAGTAACCGGCAGCAACCTAACCGTTCCAAAAGGAATGACTGGGCTCATTCATGGTTCTGCTGCCTGGTACCGAGCCCTCGCACGCTCTAAGTTCTTGGTCAACAACGCCAATTTCCCTGGCTATTTCCGAAAGCGTGCCGGGCAAACTTACCTCCAGACCTGGCACGGCACCCCTCTCAAGATGATTGGTAACGACATCAAAACCGATCGCACTTCCTCGGTGTATCAGGCCACCATGAAACGTGAGGCTGACTACTGGGATTACCTCATCTCACCGAGTGCCTACTGCTCAAAGATTTTGCCAAAAGCGTTCAAAACCAGCGCGGAACTTCTCGAACTCGGTTATCCAAGAAACGATCGCCTGGTCAAGGTCTCCAAAGACATTAGGCAGCAGCTCCGCGAAAAACTCGGAGTAACCGACCCAAACCTGAAACTCGTGCTCTATGCACCAACCTGGCGAGACACCACTCGTGGAGCAAAGGGTGGCTGGGAATCGGTGAGCTACCTAAACGAAAACTCCACGCTCCCAGACGGTTACAAACTTCTTTACCGCGGCCACAGCAACACCCACGCATCTCACCAGAAACAGAACTCAGCCAACTCGATTGACGTAACTTTCTACCCAGATGTTGCCGAACTCTTCATCGCCGCCGACATTCTGATCACCGATTACTCCTCGGTCATGTTCGATTTCTCGGTTACCGGTAAGCCAATGATTTTTCTCACCCCAGACATCAAGCACTACGAAACCGACCGAGGTTTCTACTTCAATTTCCGGGAAACAGCTCCGGGGCCAATTTGCATGGACGCCTCGGAAGCAATCAAAGCACTAACCAACAGCGGAAGCGCTTTCGCAAAAAAGTATGCGGATTGGCAAAAGAAATACAACCCTAAAGACGACGGAAAAGCTGCCAACCGAGTCGTCAAAGCAATCTGGAACTAGTTCACAGGCAACTCGGTCTTGAAAACCAGTGAAGTGAAAGCTTCCGTGGGTTCGAATCCCACGCTCTCCGCCAACTAAGAAGTCTGGAGAAACCCATTGGCTAAAACCAAGAGCGTAGATCCACGTTATGCGAAACCTGGGAAAGTCAAAGGCGAAGGATTTCGCAAAGTTCTTTTTCGCCTAACCGCTTCGCTTCTTGGTGCCACATTGGCAATTGTTGGCGTAACCGCCTTCTCTCTAAACAGTGAAATCAAAGCCAACGGAATCCAACTGGTAGACGCCAACGGTCAAGCCATCAAGCCACCAACCACCGAAGAACTCAAAGGCGCCATCAACATTCTTCTAGTTGGTTCCGATACTCGAAAAGGTCAGGCCGGCGTCTTCGGTAAAGACAGCTCGGTTCTTGCCGACGTAATCATCCTTGTTCACATCTCAAAAGACCGTAAGAACGTTGTTGCCATGAGCTTCCCACGTGACCTTATGGTTCCTTGGCCAACTTGCCCAGACCCTAACGGCGGCGCTCCTTACCTTCCTCAATCGATGGGTCAGATTAACGCAACCATCGCCAACGGCGGCCCAGGTTGCACACTCCTTACCGTTGAAAAGCTAACCGGCCTAAAGATCCCCTACCTAGCCATGGTGAACTTCCAGGGCGTCATCGACATGTCAGATGCGATCGGTGGTGTCGAGGTTTGTCTTTCGCGTCCAATCAAGGACAAATACACCTTCCTCAACCTTCCAAAGGGCAAGAACGTTCTTCAGGGTATGAAAGCACTTCAGTTCCTAAGAACTCGTCACGGTGTTGGCGACGGTTCTGACCTAAGCCGAATCTCAAACCAGCAGGTGTTCCTAACCTCTTTGATGCGCAAGATCAAAAACGGCGGAGTTCTCACCAACCCAATCCAGCTTTACTCACTCGCCAACGCAGCAGCCAGAAACATGACACTCTCCTCCAGCCTGAGCGACGTCGGAACCATGGTCTCCATCGCCTCGAGCCTAAGGAATGTAGACCTCGACAAGATCACTTTCATTCAGGTTCCAAACCACACCGGACTACCAGCACCTTATTCCGGACGCGTTGGCCTCACCGAAGACAAAGCCAAGATCGTTTTTGAGAAACTACAAAAAGACGAACCAATTTTGGTGAGCGGAAAGAACACCGGTTTTGGAACCACCAACACCGACGGCACTGCCACCAACACCGACAGTGAAGACACCTTGGACTGGCTGGTTGGAACCCTCACTGCTAATGAGGTAACCCTGAAAGGGGTTCGGAGGTTCAAATCCTCTCGTCTCCGCACAAAAGAAAAGCCCCGAACATTCGGGGCTTTTCGCTTTAACTCGCTCTCCTGGACTCACCGGGAATCGTGAACAAATCCCAGATGATTCCAACACCTAACAAACCAATGGTGAACAACCAGATCATGCTTTGATTGGTCTACCCAGATAGAAATGGTGGAGCCCACAAATCCCGACAAACGAGAAAAGCCACAAGAAGTAGGCTCCTCCTACCGATTTGCTTGAACTCGACAAGCTTCTCTACTTTTTCTTTGCAGTACTTGCTGCCGGCCAAGCTTTTGGGACCGGGCCTAGGAACTTATTGACCGAGGTCACTGCGATCCAGGCTGCACCCTTCTTGCCGGGATTTTTGATTCCAAGCATGGATACCAATGCACCAGCACCGGCTACCTTGGCCAAGGCTTTTCCAGCGGCTTTGCCGCCAAGTCTCGCAAGCAAAAGTGAAATCCCTACCCCTGCTAGAGCAGCGACCATTTTTGCCGCCTCGCTATCAACCAAAACGGTTGCATCAATCAGTCTCTGTCGACTCACAGGATCTTTATATTTCTTCCCGTAAAGCTCAACAGCGGTGAAAACGTATAGGGCAGTTGCACTAGCAAATGCATCTGAATCCGCACCGCTCTTTTCTTCAGCCTTTGAAAGTTCTTTTTCTAGAATCAACAGCGTTTCGGATGGCGTCGCATCAGGGTTTGCTTTTCTGACTCTCTTTAGATTTGCTACAGCCGTTTCCTTTTTCGAGGCGTAAGCCTTGTCTAAGCCCGTGCGCATTTTTTCATCTGCAAACTCTTTGGCCTCAACAGCCTTTTCGGCCACTGCGTCAGCGCCGGCCTTGATTGCCTTAACGCTGCTCTTTGCAGCCTTCTCCGCATTATCAGCGACTACCTCAGCGCCTGCTTTGGCAACCTCGAGCCCTTTCTTGGTTACCTTCGCTGCTTCGGACTTTGCAGATGCAATCCCCGCTTTTAGTTTGTCTCCAAAACCCATTTGAGTTCCTTTCCCCTTTTCCGCAACTCTAGCAATGGACCGAGACAACTTGTCTAAACGTAGGATTGACGCATGTCCACTAAATCGCCAGTACGTTTCAGCGCGGGCGATTTCATGCTTTTGGTTGTCGCCGGGTTTTGGGGTGCCACCTACTTGGTTGTGAAGGAGCTCGGTAACGAGGGTTCAATCGGCGGCATGATGGCTGTTCGGTTCGTGATCGCTGCGGTCGGACTTTGGGCTTACTGGCTTTATAAGAGAGAGAAATTCCAAAAGCAAGAGTGGTTCATGGGCATGGCTTTTGGCGTAAGCCAAACCTTTGTTTTGAACCTTGAGGCCTACAGCGTGCACTTCACGTCGGCTACTAATGGTGGATTGATCGTGGCCTTAGCGATTATTACGGTTCCGATTCTTGAAAGTGCGTGGAGAAAGAACTGGCTTCCCTACAAGTTCTTC
>JBJORE010000038.1:0-7568 GCA_046049565.1 Actinomycetota bacterium | reverse complement strand
GGGCTGAACGCGGCTAGGTCTGCAAGGTCTGCAAGTTCGTCGAGGTTTTCGGCCTTGTAAAAAGCTGCCAACTCTTTACGAGTTTCACTTCCTGGCAGTCTTGCTCCGTTGTCGACCAGTAAATCGATGTATTCTTCCCAGGCACCAATCACCTGAACTTCCGGCTCAGGAGCTTCGAGTCGAACGCGACGACGATTACGTTTCATGAACAGAATTAACGCAAATGGCGCTGCGAAAATAGCGATAACCAACAGCGTCAGCAGGGTCGGAACCACGTAGTTGGTTAGGAATCCAAGAAACTTCGCCCAGAAGTCGTCGGGGTTACATTCCGGTGCGTTTGGATTCTTTCGACACTCTGAATCCGAAGAGGGCGTGGCTTTGGCGGGTGGCAAGACATTCGCGTCGTCTTCTCCCGAACTGGTTGGGTTTGGAATGTAAGCAGTTCCAATTGGCTGGAGGTTCATCTTCTTGGCAAATTGCGGAGTTGAATCAATTGCCAGCCACTGACCGTCGTTGCTTCGAATCTCGACCCAAGCGGAAAGATTAGATCCTTTACAAGCTCCATCCGTTGCGTTAACAAGTTTGCAGCTCTCTACTCCGGGCAGATCCTCGAGCAGGTTGGTTCGGAAACCAATAACCACGCGCGATTGGTAGCCCTTGGCTGAAGCAATCAGAGCAATCGCAGTGGCAAATTGTTCATCATCGCCAGCAGTGGAAACTAGGTTTTTGGAACTCTTCGACTTGGTGTCTTGTTCACGTGCATTGATCTCGTTGAACATTGTTGAAATACGCGCCAAATTGTGACCGGCATTCGATTGGAAGAACTCGTAGTTGTTCAACTTATCCATCCAAGTGCCAGCATCTGTTGAACCGCTCGGTGCCACAAATGAGTGACTTAGGTAACCGCGGTCGCGGAGACGATTGGCTAGTTGCACAAGCCCAGCGGCATTGTCTGCAGGGATGTCTGCTTGATTATCAAGCCAGGTCAATAGGCTCTCGGGAATCACCTCAGTATTAATTGCCTTACCTGAACCTTGAACGCTTTCTGGATCGGGGGCTTGAGTCTGGTTATAGGTAACCGTGTATACAGAGTCGTTACTTACGGCCTTACCGTCTTCAGAAATGATTGCCCCTGTAGACGTTTCGCGATTTACAAATAGTTGATCGGCGAGCGTGAGTGCATTGTTGCCCGCGAACGTGACTTTCCGAACACCGGCCGGAAGCGGCAGCCAAATCGAGTCCAATTTTCCAAGTTGAATTTGGAAAGTTTGCTCTTTACCGTTGCCACTGGCGGGCAGTTCTGAAGGAACGCGAGCGAAAAAATAGGTTTCGGTTGCGGCATTGGCATTGGTTGGAGCAACCGTGAAGTTATCGCCGTCATAGAACGGCATCGTGGCAACACGAATTCGTTCGGGTGCGCCCTTAACGCTGTACCTAAGGATGGTTGCATCGATTAGAGCCGGATCGTTGAAGAACATTCGATAGCTGCTTAGCGGGCTTGACTGTTTCTGGATGTTCTCTAGTCGTTCAATATCGGTTCGAAGCACAACTCGAGTGCCAGACACACCTGTTGTGTCCATTAGAACGCCGGTACCGACCAGAGCGATTGCCACCACTGCTACTGCCGAGACATTGCGGCGAAGCTTTCTTTGCCAGCCTGCCAGAATTGGCGACTTTTTTTCGCTGCTGTTGGTGAGACTGGAGCGCCTGGCCTCTTTGGAACCCCAATTCAAATAAACCACTACCAGCACGAACAGGAGCGATCCGGAAACCAAGGGTGTTGCCAGTGGCAGTTCAAAGCCGAAGAGGCTGAAATTGCCTGGGACGGTTGCCGTGCCGAAACCAATGGCCACAACCACAAGAGTGAGAATCGGGTAAACGACCGCCCAGAATCGAGTAATTGGCCCGAAGAAGACCCAACCGAATACAGCGCCCGCAATTAGATAAGACAAAAACGCTGGAGCCAAGAGCGCGTGATAGGTGCCAACCGGCAGCTCCACGGTGACCAATTGCTTCCAAGCGGTAACCGGCGAAACAAGGGCTTCCAACCAGCCATCAAGTAGCAGGTTGGGGTTCACCAGTGCGCGCGGGTTGGTAGCCGGTAGCGCTAAAAGTACGAAAGCCACCAATACATTCAGAACCGTGGTTAGTGGTGAAAGCTTTCTAGCGGCCTGAAGCCAACTGATGCCAAAACCAACAGCTAGACCTAGAGCAACCGAAACGAACATATAGCTGTCCTGATAGATCGGCCACATGAACCAAATTGATAGCGCGGTTAGCGATGCAATAAATCCGGAGAGAATTAGGCGATTTTTCATCCGCGATACCTCCCAAGCAAACCAGGAAGGTCTTGAATTTCTTGAATGTTCAAAACATCAATCGTATTCGCCTTGAAGAATTTAGGCTTGGCATCCTCGCGTCCGTCTGCGGTAACAAAGGCGACGCCAATGTTGTTCGGCAGAGTGCTGCGCGCTTCCTGAAGCTGACGTGCGGTGAGACCAGACCCGGTTACGATGATCGCGAGCGACATGTCCTGATATTTGGCGGCGGCGAGACGACACACGTCTTTTAGCGGCATAGTTTGTTCGCTTGGGTTCACAACACAAAGGTCTTCCAAAAGACGTTTTCGCGTCTGCACTCGAAGATCCTTGATTGCCCGCATCTTGTTTTTAGCGAGCTTTGGAATCTCTTCGCTGACTACCACAGAGACGCTTCTAGAATCCATGATGGCTCTTGCACCGAGTGAACCAACAGCGCTGATGGCAACCTCGAACTCTTCCGTGCCCGCCAGGTATTCGTTTGGATTTAGCGCCAGAATAATGACCATTCGGGAACGGCGACTTTCCGCATACTGGCGAACTAAGAATTTGCCAGGCTTACCGATTTTCGCCGTGGCTTTCCAATGGATGTGCTTCGGGTTGTCCCCTGCAACGTATTCACGGATCGAGTGGAAGGTCATGTCGGCTTCCACCACGGTAAGGGTTGGGTTACCTTCAAGGTCGCGCATGTACCCGATCACGGTTGGTGGCAGCACTCGAGTTTGAGGGTAAACGTGAACGTCCATAGCCTCTAGAAGTTTGGTTTCCTTGCGAAGTGCACCAACCGGGTCGGTGCGTACTGTGGTGATTGGTCCAACTTTGAGGATTCCGCGAGGTTGCCCGGCTAACTCAAATGGAAGAGTCTTGGTCTCTCCTGCGCGCAACAGTGGGATGGGGAACTCTTCAATGCCTTGACCGATTTGCACTTCGAGAACACCGGGCAACTCGAGTCGGTTGTTGGTATTCGTTACGTTGATCGGTGCTTCGGCATTCTCGCCAGCTACCAGGTGGTCGTCTGGCAACTTAAAACCGATTACGTAATTCTTGCCGCCAATGAGGAAAGGCACAGCAATCAAAATGATTAGGGTAGCTACCGATCCTAGGAAGAAAAACTCCGGCCAGCCGAGCCAAACTCCAAGAGGAACCCAGAGGCCGGCAAGCAACAGAGAAATCCAACCAAGTTTGGTAACCGTTTCCAGAAGCCAAATTCGGGCGAGGTTCAGGTATTTGAGTACGAAGGCCAGGTAGCCGCGTACCTTCTCCATTGCAAAAGAAACTCGAACTGTGCCAGATTCCGTACCGCTTACGAAAGTTTTCGAATTCTGGGTGTGCGAAGCGTCTGCAGTCGAGGATGCTGCAGTCGCTTTGCTTTTAGTTCGAGTTTCTTTTGAAATCACGCTGAGTAGTCTCCTGTTGGAGCTTTGATTCGGTCGATGCACTCGAGCACAATCTGTTCGGCACGGACGCCGTCGAATTCTGCATCGGTGGTCAAAACGATTCGGTGCGCTAGAACAGGTCCCGCCAAGAACTTAACGTCATCTGGTGTGATGTAGCTACGTCCCTGTGCGAGCGCCCAGGTCTTTGCCAACTTGGTGAGGTTACGAGCACCGCGGACCGATGAACCAAACTGAACCTGCTGTGCTCGCCTGGTCTCTTCAACAATGTCGACGATGTAGCGAAGCACGCTGGCGTTGGTGTGCACGGCTCGCGCGATGGCCGACATTTTTAGGATTTCATCACCCTTGGCGACCGGGCTTAGAGCCTTGGCAATCTCAGCGGTTCCCTGCAGAATCTGTACCGTTGCGGCACTGTCGGTGTAACCAATCAGCGTCTTGATCATGAATCGGTCCATCTGCGCCTCAGGAAGTGGGTTGGTTCCCGCTTGCTCGATTGGGTTTTGGGTTGCGATCACCAAGAAAGGGTTACCGGCTGGCTGACGAACGTTACCAATGGTAACGAACCCCTCTTCCATAACCTCAAGCAGGGCAGATTGGGTCTTGGGGGAAGCACGGTTGATTTCGTCGGCCAAAACTACGCTCGCAAAAATTGGACCAGCTTGGAATTCGAATTGCTCTTTCTTTTGGTTGTAGATCTCGACACCGGTGATGTCCGAAGGCAGAAGGTCTGCCGTGAACTGGATTCGCGAAGTTTTAACCGAAATTGACTGAGCTATGGCCCTGGCCAACGCGGTCTTTCCAGTTCCTGGCACGTCTTCTAAGAGCACGTGGCCTTCGCTGATCATGGTGGCGAGAACTAACTCAATCACCGAACGTTTGCCGAACAACGACTTTTCAACGTTGTCGGCAATTGCAGTAAAGAGTTTCTTGAACTCGTCCTGCTCTTTCTGGGTTATTGCCATTTATTTTCCTTTTCCTCGATTGGTAAACAAAACATTTATCGACATGTGAACTCCAAAGTTACCGCCCCGGTTAAGCCAGACACGTGGGTCGTGGAGGCTGCATCTCTACCTTGGAATTTCATCGTTAGCTTGCTGACATTCACCGCGGCTCTTGGCATTCGCCAGTAATCTCCATACTGAGCCAAGTTTCCGGTTGCACCGGTAACGGTTGTGTAAGTGGAACCATCACCAACTTGCCATAACTGCGAACCAGAGCTGGAAGACAGACCCGAACCGGCAAGTCTGAAATCGAGATCCTTAGATCGTTCACAAATGGTGGTTTCGGCTCCGGAAGCAACGTCTATAAGTGCGTCAATTCTGGTTATTTTGAGCTGCCAAGACCTGGTGGCATCGGAAGGAGTGACTAGTCGATTACCTGGGCTGCAAACGGTTGTGCCGATCTTGCAATAACGAACTTTGATGACCGAATCTTCGCCGAAATAAGTTGAATAAATGTAATTACGCCAGTCGTTTGGATCTGATTTCGAACCATTGAACTGTGGGAAGACGCCAGGACTGTTACCGGACGAAGTTAGTGCCACCAACCACGCGCCATCAACAGGATTAGGATTCACCGCGAACTTAAAATGGCCATCAGCGGGGTCTGAAAGAGTTGAAGTTGCCTTGCCGGTCACCGAGGTCACACCAAAACTGTTCGCGTAGCAAATCATCGGAGTGTATGAAGCATTGTCTTCAATAGACATTGATCTCGATTCAACGTCTTCCAGCTGAATTTCGTAGTTGGTGTTGGTGCTTTGATCAACAATTGAGGTTCCACCATTTTGATTTGTAACTGAAATTGCGTTGCTGTTTGGATCCCAGTCACAACGGGGTTTTGTGGTTCCGGTGTAGAGAACAAATGTGGCTAACGAGGGTTTATTGCTGAAGTTTCGGTTAACGCCAGTTGCAGTCACCTTTGAAGTCCAACCGCCGGCCGCCGACTTTGTTGTTCGAACAGAAACCGAGGAAACCTTTGGTGTTGCAGCAATGCGACCTACCCAAGAGGCACTACTTCCAGCATCGGCAATCGTGCCGATCGGAGGCTTTACATCACCCACAGCTGAAACACGAATCGTGCTTCGCAAACCAGGTCGCGCTGCAATCTTCACCTTCTTAGGTGTCACGGTGTCGGTAAATGTGACTTCGGTTTGGCTTCCAACAACATCACTACTGACCGAGTAGCTCTTTACCGAAGGATCGGAGACCGGGTAGAGAGTGACCTCGGCCCAACCGACGTTTGAGGTGGCTGCTGGATCGAAAATTGTGACCGCACGAATGTTGTTTTCCGTGAGGGCCTTTGGTGCGCTGAAGGCATAAGCTCCTTCGAGAACTCGGGCAACGTTAGACACGCCTTCCGCGTTCGTCGCCCGAACCGAATACTTGTGAAGATTGCTCTTGGTAACGCCGTCGTAAGGTCTCAGGTTTCGAATCACGCAACGTGTGATGCTAGAACCTTCATCCAACTGACAGGTGAACGGCTGGCCACCATCCTGGATAACTTCGAAACTTTCCACAGCCGGGAACGCTGTGCTTGGCGGCACGATTTGAATGGTAATCGTATTTGCCGTGTAATCCACTTGCGAAACCGATCGAACGGCACTTGGTACACCCCTGAAACTAAACTCGAGTACTCCTGTACCCAAACGACCGGCTTTATCGATAACACGATAAACAATGGTGCACTTGGCTCCGCTCGCCTTCTTGCCGTCTACCTGACTCCACTTTGCAGAAATACTATCTGCCGTGGTTCTTAGTTTCACATCGCCACAGATGAAGTCGCTTCCCGAGGCGTAATTTACTGCACCAGCCGAATAGCCGAATGGTGCGTACTTTAGGTCAGTGCCTTCAAACGGGTTGTACACCCCTTCGCCATTGTTCAGATCTGAGCCGTTCTTCTGGCAGGAGGCGATGCTGTCATTTACACTGCATTCGAGCGTCAGAGTTGCGCCAACCGGAGGGTTATTAGGCAGCTGCCCAACAATCAGAATTAAATCAACTGGTTCCGTCTTAGGGTGATTTGCAATTGACACCCTAACTTTTCTGATTGCGCCAACCGGGGCATTTCCCTTGAGCTTGATAGATACCTCTGTGCCATCACGGGAGATGTCGAATAGATCCTCTCCGCCTTTCAGTGCATACTGAAGCGAATCCTTATCTGCTTCGGTTTTACCTTCCCAGCTGGTCATGGTTTTCAACTCCGTGACCTGTTTGTTCTCGTCGCCAGGAATAATCGTTAGCTGTCGACCGGAGAGTGTTGGTTCCGGATTGGTCGGAATCACTCTGATTGGAACAAGTATCGTGGTGAAGTCTTCGGTTGAGTCAGTGACTTTGATTTGCACATCACAGAAATCGGTCCACGGGGCCCCACCACCAGCCGAATACTCAATGACCGTGCCGGCTTTTGATTTGCAGGTTGCGTTAGCGCGGATGCCGTGGGCGGAAACTTTTCCGATGGTTATTTGACCAGGCAGGTTAACTTCAGCGGCTATGTCGAAAGTTTTGGCCGAGTTCTCGGTAACTTTCACCAGTGACTTGGCTGGGTCGAAAGTAATCTTTGGCGTGAGCCCAGGCAGATGCATAAATCCGTAACTCTCAACTTCTTTTCCATAGAAGTTAGTTCCTGCCACCTTGAAAATTACAATTCCGCCATTTTCTGGAATCACCGCACTAGTCAGGTTGCTGTTCGAGAGCACCTTGAAGCCATCTAGCCCACCCCAGATGGAGAGCGTTAGCTTGTTCACGTCACCCGACGTCCAAAGAATTTTGTCGGAAACCACATCGATGCCAGATGTTGTGAGCAGATCGCGCTGTTGAGCCTGGGTTACAAAGGTGTCGGTAACATCCGGAGCATC
>JBJORE010000037.1:0-7730 GCA_046049565.1 Actinomycetota bacterium | reverse complement strand
CGGTCTTGAAAGAAACCAAGAAGGGAAAGAAAAAGTGAGCATCGAGCCAATTGACTGCGAAGAATGCCAAGAGCAGGTTCACGAGTACCTTCACCGCGAGCTGAGCGAAGACGCTGCCGAGACGATCACGGCCCATCTAGCCAACTGCGACCACTGCGAAGAGGTTTACGGCACCGAAGATGAGCTAAATCAGGTCATCAAGAACGCCTGTCAGACTCAAACTCCTGAAGAGGTCATCAACAAGATCCGTCAGCACATCGCTGAACTGGGCTAATTAAAGTAACCCAAGGCGTTCGCAATAATCGTTGAACGCTGGTTTTCTCCCAAAGAAATGTGACCCTCGCCAGGCACGAAGTGCAACTTGGCAGTAGGTATGTGCTTCTCTAGCCAATAGCCGTGAGCGTGAGGAACCATGAAGTCATCATTTCCCTGCCAAAGTTCTACTGGCTTCGTGATCGAAGCAATGTCGAAGCCCCAAGGCTCAACAAACGCTAGGTCGTCGTCCATCCAGCCGTAGTAGCTAACTTCAATCGACTGTCGGTAACTCTTGGCTACACCTTCGGCAGCGCCTTCATTTAGCGCCTTCTTGTCGGCGTCGCCAATAAGACCACCAAAAGCTTCAATGATTTCATCGCCGGTAACTTGGGCGAGTGCCGATGAATTGCTTTTCATCCACTCTTCGATGGCTGCTGGGCCTTTAACTGCAGCTCCAAATTCCACGTGGTTCTCTTCACCCATTCCTTCGAGGAAGTCGAGGTCGCTGGCGCCAAAGGGCCCAACCCCGGCGATGCTGATTGCGGCAACGCTCTGGAACAAGGTGGTGTCAGCAAGGGCGTGAGGTCCACCGCCAGACCATCCGATAGAAACAATCTTCTCGATGCCGAAATGCTTCAAAATCTCTTCAATGTCGGCGGCGTTGTCGATGATGGTTCGACCTTCGTGACGATTGCTGTGGCCATAGCCTGGGCGCGAATACGAGAAGGCAAAGCCGCCCTGTTTCTCAACCTCGAGAAGCCAGTCTTCCCAGGTGGTGGTTCCGCCAGGTGTTCCGTGGTGAAAAACCACGGCTTCCTTTTGTGGTTTGCCAGCTACGAGTAGTTCAACTTTGCGACCATCCGCGAGAGTGAAAAAGGTTTGCTCCATAGTGCTAGTAAAGCACTTATTCAGCCTCTTCTACGCCCAACCAGGCGTTCCAACCACGGTTGAGAACTAGCCAGGCGATTAGACCGTAGCCGATCTGTCCGGGAAGACCTGAGGGGGAGTTTTGTAGTTCGTTGTTCCAACCTTCGTGGCCGAGCAACGGGTGGAAGCAGTCCACGAATGGAACGTTGCGTCTTGCGCAGACGTCTTCAAAACCCCACGACAATTGTTCAACTTCCGAGTTGAGTGCTGCTTCTTTGTGAGGCACAGGACCAATCACGAACGGTTCTAGACCGTATTTGATTGCTTCATCCAGAACCGTTGCAAGGTTTAGTCGGCTTCGCGAAGTGGAGAGACCGGCACGAATGTCGTGGTGACCAAGCGCAATTGCAATTTGCGTGCGTCCTAGTTGGTTTTGTCTTGGTTGAACTTCGGCAAGCCAGCGCTTGTTCAGAGTCAGCGAGGTGTCGTCGGGGAAAGGGAGAGTAATTAGCTCGATGGTCGGATCAACCTGAGGAGTTCGTGCCTGAACACGACCAACCCATCCCATGCCTTTAGGGTCACCGCTGGCAGTTACGAGTTGGTCTCCCAAAACGATGACGCGAAGCGACGACTCTAATTGCTGCAAGGCATTCCTTAGGCGTCGAATGCGCGCTGAACGAGGTCAGCCTGTTCGGCGGCGTGAGCCTTGCTGGAACCGGTAGCTGGGCTGGCGCTCGCTGGGCGAGACACAAGCTTGGCAACCTTGCCATCCATGTACTTCGGTAGGAATAGACCGATGTAGGTCCATGGTCCCTGGTTGGCTGGTTCGTCCTGAACCCAAACAAGTTCGGCATTTGGATACTGGGCATAGGTTGCCTTGATCTCATCAACCGGAGTTGGGTAAAGCTGCTCAACGCGAACTATTGCGGTGGTGCGGTCGCCGCGCTTTTCAGCCTCAGCCAGAAGATCCCAGTAGACCTTTCCTGAACATAGGATCACACGATTAACCTGCGATGCATCGAGTCCGCGTTCGTCGCCGATTACCGGGCGGAATGAACCGTTTGTGAAGTCTTCAACGGATGACGAAGCTGCCTTGAGACGAAGCATCGATTTGGGGGAGAACACAACCAGAGGACGACGAGGCGTTGAGTAAGCCTGGCGACGAAGCAAGTGGAAGTGCGATGCTGGCGTCGATGGTTGAGCCACGGTCATGTTGTTTTGAGCACAGAGCTGAAGGTAACGTTCGATACGTGCCGACGAGTGGTCTGGTCCCTGACCTTCATAACCATGAGGAAGAAGCAGAACAACACCCGAGTGCTGGCCCCACTTTTGCTCGGCCGAAGAGATGAACTCATCGATGATGGTCTGTGCGCCGTTGGCGAAGTCGCCGAACTGAGCTTCCCAAAGAACTAGAGATTCCTTGGCCTCAACTGAGTAACCGTATTCGAAGCCCATTGCTGCATACTCACTGAGAAGCGAGTCGTAGATGTAGAACTTGGCTTGGTTGGCTCCGAGGTTACGCAGAGGCATCCACTCCTGGCCGTTGACGCGGTCGTGGAACACGGCGTGACGCTGAACGAAGGTGCCGCGACGGCTGTCCTGGCCGGCCATACGAACTGGCTTACCTTCGAGCAGTAGCGAACCGAAAGCCAAAAGCTCGCCAAAGCCCCAGTCGATGCCACCCTGGCGGCTCATCTCGTGACGTTTGGTTAGAAGCTGCTGAAGTTTCGGGTGAACACTGAAACCCTCTGGCTGGTTCATGTGGGCGTCGCCGATTAGTTCTACGACTTCCTTGGAAATAGCGGTTGGGCGTGAAACTGTCGCTTGCTCGCTGGCGGTGGTGCCGATGCCAACGGGGCGAGGAACCAGCTCAACTGGCTTGCTCATCGCTTCGTGCACTTCGGTGAAGGTGTTTTCAAGTTTGGTCTGGAAGCCCGCGTTGGCTGCCTCGAACTCCTCTGTGGTGATGTCGCCACGACCCACTAGAGACTCAAGGTAAAGGGTGCGAACCGAGCGCTTGGCTTCGATCAGGTTGTACATCAGTGGCTGAGTCATCGAAGGGTCATCGCCTTCATTGTGACCGCGACGACGGTAACAAACCATGTCAATCACAACGTCCTTCTTGAATTCCTCGCGGAACTCGAAGGCCAGCTGGGCAACACGCACAACTGCCTCAGGGTCGTCGCCGTTTACGTGGAAGATTGGTGCTTGGATTCCCTTGGCGATGTCGGTGGAGTAAACCATCGAACGAGATTCGCTTGGAGGGGTAGTGAAACCAACCTGGTTGTTGATGACGATGTTGATCGTGCCACCAACCTTGTAGCCACGAAGCTGCGACATGTTGAGAACTTCAGGAACAACGCCCTGGCCTGCGAAGGCTGCGTCACCGTGAATCACGATAGGAAGGTAAGGGTAGTAACCCTCGGCTGAACCGTTCACCGAGTCAACCTTGGCTCGAACAATACCTTCAAGAACAGGGTTAACCGCTTCTAGGTGAGAAGGGTTAGCCGCTAGTGAAACATTGATCTGAGCACCGTCTGGTCCGGTGAAGACGCTCTCGGTGCCGAGGTGGTACTTCACATCTCCAGAACCCTGAACGGTTGAGGTGTCGGTGTTGCCCTCAAACTCCTTGAAGACCTGACCGTAAGCCTTGCCAGCAACGTTGGTGAGCACGTTTAGGCGGCCGCGGTGGGCCATACCGATAGCAACTTCTTTGAGCCCAGCAGTTGCTGCACTGCGCAAAATGGCGTCTAGAGCAGGAATTACCGACTCGCCACCCTCTAGTGAGAAGCGCTTCTGACCAACGAACTTGGTTTGAAGGAAAGTCTCAAAGGCTTCTGCTTCGTTAAGCTTTTCGAGAATGCGCTGCTGCACTGCCTTCTCAGGCTTTGCGTATGGGTGCTCTAGTTTGTCCTGGAACCATTGGCGTTCTGCAGGGTTCTGAATGTGCATGTACTCAACACCAACGGTGCGGCAGTACGAATCGCGCAGAATCTTGTAGATGTCGCGGAACTGTGCCTTCGACTTGCCACCGAAGCCACCGGTCTTGAAGGTGCGATCAAGGTCCCAAAGGCTTAGGCCATGGTTCAAAATGTCTAGGTCAGGGTGCGAGCGCTGACGATATTCCAGCGGGTCGATGTCGGCCATCAGGTGACCACGAACGCGGTAGGCGTTGATAAGTTCCTGAATGCGAGTGGCCTTGCTGCGGTCGTCGGCTTCGCCTTCGTTGAAGTCAACAACCCAGCGAACTGGCTCGTAAGGGATTCGCAGGTCGGCGAAAATTTCGTCGTAGAAACCGCGAGCGCCTAGGAGTAGCTCGTGAATCTTCTTTAGGAATTCACCTGAACCGGCGCCCTGAATTACACGGTGGTCATAAGTTGAGGTGAGGTTGATTACCTTGCTCACGCCAACCTTGGTTAGGTGCTCTTCTGCCATACCCTGGAACTCGGCAGGGTAGTCGAGTGCTCCAGCACCAACGATGCAGCCCTGACCCTTGGTGAGTCTTGGAACCGAGTGAACGGTACCGATACCGCCTGGGTTGGTTAGCGAGACAGTGGTGCCGGCGTAATCGTTGCCGTCAAGTTTGTTGTCGCGAGCCTTCTTCACAACAGCTTCGTAGGCTGAAACGAATTCGGCGAAGTTCATCTTCTCAGCGCGCTTGATGTTTGGAACAACTAGTGCGCGGGTGCCGTCTTCCTTTGGAAGGTCAATTGCGATACCTAGGTTGATGTGGGGTGGGACAACTACCGAAGGCTTGTCATCGATGATGTCGTAGTAGACGTTCTGGCTTGGGAACTCTTTCAAAGTTTTGATGATTGCCCAGGCCAAGATGTGGGTGAACGAAATCTTTCCACCACGGGTGCGGGTGAGGTGAGAGTTGATGACGATTCGGTTGTCGATCAAAAGCTTCGCTGGGACGGTACGAACTGAGGTGGCGGTAGGAATTAGCAGCGATGCGTCCATATTGGCAGCAATAGCCTTGCTCATGCCCTTGAGCGCGGTGACTACTGGTTCAGCGTTATCGGCCGCTTCGTCGATGGTGTTGATAGTGCCGGTAACTGGAGCTTGAGCAGGAATTGGCGCAGCCTTTGCTTCGACGCGAGTGGTCTTGGCAACAACTGGTGCAGGTGCTTCAACCGGGGCGGGGGATGCTGCAGGAGCGACGGGTGCTGCAGGAACAGCTGCTGAAACATCGCCACCGGGTAGTCCGTGGTGCATACGCTCCAAGATTGGCCACCATGCCTTATCAACGGAGTCTGGATTTTCCTTGTACTTCTCGTACATTTCTTCGACTAGCCATTCGTTGGCGCCGAATTCTCCTTCTGCCTGCGAGTTTTCGCTTGAATCAGACAGCGTAACCACCTCTTCGTCGTGACGTTTGACCCTACTAGCCTAGTGCCAAAGCGTTGCAGGTATGCTTGGGTTTACATATGAATGACTGGTTAATGCTTGGCGTAGGGCTTCTGCTCACCGTAGGTACGGGTATTTTCGTAGCCAGCGAGTTCTCGTTGATCAATCTCGAGCGAAATGAGCTTGAAGCTCGTGCCTCACGAGGCGAAAAGAAGTTGGGGCCATCGATTCGGGCTCTCAAGAAAACCAGCACTCACCTGTCCGGGGCTCAGCTTGGCATCACTATCACCACGATGCTCACCGGGTTCTTGGCAGAACCTTCACTCACCAAATTATTGGCTCCCTCATTTGCAAATCTCGGTCTGGCCGAAAACTTGGTCGAGCCAATTGCGCTCGCGGTAGGCATGTTCATCGCAACCCTGTTTTCGACACTTATCGGTGAACTGGTACCTAAGAAGTTGGCGCTTACATTGCCATTGGAGACCAATAAGTTTGTAGTTCGCTTTCAGTTGGCATTCACCTGGTTAACCGGCTGGATGTTGGTCGCGCTCAACAGCGTCGGTAATGGAATTGTGAGGCTTTTCGGCATCGAACCGAAAGAAGAGTTGAGTTCGTCTAGAACGGCTGATGAGCTTTCATCATTGGTTCGTCGTTCGGCAATGATGGGTGCACTCGATGCACAGACCGCAACCTTACTTACCAAAACGCTTGCCCTCAGCCAGCTAACGGCTGCCGACGTCATGACCCCTCGTCCTCGCATGTTCACAGTAGATCGTGACCAGACCGTCGAAGATTTGGTTGGACTTACCAACAAGACTGGTCATTCTCGCTTCCCAGTAATCGATGGAGACAGCGACAGTGTGCTGGGCATTGCCCACGTGAAGCAGGCCGCTTCGGTTCCTCGCGAAAAACGTGCCGAGGTGCCGGTTGGAGCAATTTTGGTTGACGCCATGCGTGTGCCAGAGACCATGGGGCTTGAAGCTCTGATGGTTGAGCTTCGCTCGAAAGGGTTACAGCTGGCAATTGTGGTTGATGAATACGGTGGCACCGCCGGATTAGTTACGCTCGAGGACCTTGTTGAAGAACTTGTTGGTGAACTTGCTGATGAACACGACCGCGCCAAGGCGGGCATCATTCGCGGGGTCAACGAATCCGTATTATTCCCTGGTATGACTCGCCCGGACGAACTAGCCGAGATGGCAATCAAGGTTCCTGATGACGGGGCTTACGAAACCGTCGGTGGATTCATCATGTCTGAACTTGGACGCATCCCACTTCGCGGCGATGAAGTTCGCATCGAGAACGGTGTTCTAAAAGTTGAACGCATGGACGGCCGCCGAGTTGACCGAGTGCGCTTTACTCCAGACGAGTTGGAGGCGAACGATGACTGATCCGATCGCCGGCCTCTGGGCATTTCTTTTCTTGTTACTTGCTAACGGTTTCTTCGTGGGTGCTGAATTTGCACTCATTTCAGCCAGACGTGCCCAAATTGAACCTCGCGCCGAAGCTGGTTCTCGCCCAGCCAAGTTAACTATCAAGGGCATGGAACGCGTTTCACTATTGCTCGCAACAGCTCAACTCGGTGTCACAATTTGTTCGCTGCTCATTCTGCTTATTGTTGAGCCAAGCATTCACCACCTTCTCGAACCCGCCATTCACGCGGTTGGGCTTTCGGATGAAGTTGGCGCTTCTGTTGCTTTTGCCATCACCCTGATTTTGGTCTCCTTCCTACACGTCGTGGTTGGAGAAATGGTTCCAAAGAACATCTCGTTTTCGATTCCAGAGCGCGCGGCGCTCGTCTTGGTTCCTCTTCTCTACGGCCTGGCCCTTCTACTGAAGCCAATCGTTATCGCCCTAAACGCCACTGCAAACGGGTTTCTTCGCATCTTTGGTGTTCGAGCCAAGGACGAAGCGAATAGCGCCTACACACTTGACCAGGTGGAAGACATCGTTGAACACTCGACTCGCGAAGGCGTGCTTAGCGATGCTTCGGGCACAATTAGCAACACTTTTGAGTTCACCGAAAAGAAGGTACGGGACGTTGCTGTGAAACTCAGCGACGTGATCTCTTTCCCTGAAACCGTAACGCCTCGAGAGATTGAAGTAGCGGTTTCCAAGGTTGGATACTCTCGCTATCCACTCACCGATGAAGACGGTGACTTAGCTGGTTACCTTCACTTGAAAGACGTTTTAGACCTCGACCTCGACGAAATGGACGACCCGGTTCCTACCAAGCGAATCCGATCGATGATTTCACT
>JBJORE010000036.1:0-7991 GCA_046049565.1 Actinomycetota bacterium | reverse complement strand
TTATGGAACCGTCACTCGTTCCCAATTGACTTCAACTACCGGGCTCAACCGCTCAACAATCTCAGACCTTGTTTCCGAACTCGAGCTTTTGGGTTTCGCGCATGAAACGGAAGGCGCATCCGCAAGTGGCGTTGGCCGGCCAAGTCTTGTGGTCACTGCATCAACAAAGGTTGTCGCGTTTGCCGTGCACCCGGAAGTAGATGCCACAACCGTTGGCGTTGTGACTCTTTCTGGAAAAGTTCTAAAGACCCTTCGAGTTTCCATGGGACAAAGCCCAACATCCGCCGAATCAGTAAAAACCGCAGCAACCGCAATCGCTGAACTGAGAAAACAACTAGAGCCTGATCAGAGAATCGCCGGAATCGGAGTTGCTATTCCAGGTCAGGTTCGAGTGTCAGACGGCGTAGTGCGCTTTGCACCACAACTCGGTTGGGTCGAGCAGCCTTTCGGTGCGATGCTTAGCCAAGCAACCGGTCTTCCGGTCTTTGTCGATAACGACGCAAGTATCGGCTGCATGGCGGAGCGCAACTTTGGAGCTGCTCGCGGCTTTGTGGATGTGGTCTACCTATTCGCAGGTTCGGGTGGAATTGGCGGAGGCGCAATCGTCAACGGTCAGCAACTTCGAGGAGCTTCTGGTTACGGTGGTGAGTTCGGCCATGTTCGTATTGGCAGTTCCAACACCGTCGATTACTCCGGGCTTTCGGGAACGCTAGAGTCTATGGTTCGCCGTGACGACCTGCTTCAGGTATTCAAGATGTACTCGGCAACCGATCAAGAGCTCGACCAAGAAATTCAATCCACCAAGTCAAAAGAGGCAATCAAGATTTTGGGTAACCAAATTGATGCCCTGGGTTCCGGGATCAGTAGCTATGTGAACATCTTTAATCCGGAGGCAATCATCCTGGCTGGCTTCTTGACCTCACTTTTCAATTTCGATCCAGACCGTTTGTTGACTGCAATGAAGAAAGGCACCTTAAAGGCTGCGCAAGAACGTGTCGTAATTCGAAACGGTGAACTTGGCGAAGAAACTCTGATGGTTGGTTCGGCTGAACTCGCTTTCCGAGACCTTTTGGAAAACCCCAGCGAGGCTCAACTTACTTACGTAAAGAAGTCTCGCTAAAGCAACCCAGCGGCTGTGGCGCGATGGACGATTTCAGCGCGACGGTGAGCACCGAGTTTGCGTGAGGCGTTTTGCAGGTGGAACTTGATTGTGCTTTCCGAGATAAACATCGCCACGGCTATTTGTTTTGTGCTCAAACCTTTAGCCACGTGCTTGATTACATCGATTTCGCGATCGGTCAGATGCTCGGTCTGCCTGCTCGAGCCGAGCGAGTGGGCAACCAGGTTTCCAACACCCTTACCTAAAACGGTCTCGCCATCCTGAATTGCCTTCACACCTTTACCTAGCTCATCCGCCTTCACGTCGTCCTTGCAGAGATAGCCGTTTGCGCCTCGCCGAAGGGCTTCGACCACGATCATCTCGCTGAGGGTATTGGCGAGCACGAGTACCTTGGTGGTTGGGTAGCGGTCTGTGATGTCTTCGACCACCTTGAGGCCGCGTGTGGTGTCGTCGCCTAAGTCGAGGTCAATGATGAGCACATCGGGGCCATGTTCATCAACAGCATCAATGACGGCGTCGTAGCTGGTGGCCTCTGCAATTACTGCGAAGCCGGTGTTTCGCTCCAGGATTGAGCGCAGGCCGACTCGGGTGATCACATTCCGGTCGGCAACCACGATGCGCGTGGTTGCCTGTGGCATGCGACGTCCTAGTGGTACGTCTGGGCGAGTTTCGCGTTCCATGTTTTGATGCTAAACCCGTTACCTAGCCATTTGGCTAGGTCGTTACCTATCCGTTAGATGTGCTTAAGGCTAGTTGGGTGTTTTTGGCATTTTCAGTTAGACCGCCCGAGCGTAATGTTCGATTACTGGTCAGCGACGGCGCTGACCGACAAGAAAAAGGAAATAGCAATGAGCGTTTACGCACAACCAGGTCAGGCAGGGTCCATTGTTGAATTCAGACCACGCTACGACCACTGGATCGGCGGCCAATATGTGGCACCGTCATCCGGCGAATATTTTGAAAATGTAACCCCAGTCACCGGACGCGTGTTCTGTGAAGTTGCCCGAGGCAACGCAGCTGACATCGACAAGGCACTAGATGCAGCCCACGCTGCAGCGCCAGCTTGGGGAAAGACTTCGGTTACTGCCCGTGCAATCATCTTGAACAAGATTGCCGACCGCATGGAAGCCAACCTCGAGAAGATTGCGGTTGCCGAGACTTGGGAAAACGGAAAGGCAGTTCGCGAGACACTGGCCGCCGACATTCCTCTGGCAATCGACCACTTCCGCTACTTCGCTGGAGCAATCCGCGCCCAGGAAGGTTCACTTGGAGAACTAGACGACGACACCGTCGCCTACCACTTCCACGAGCCTCTAGGTGTGGTTGGTCAGATCATCCCTTGGAACTTCCCAATCCTGATGGCGGTCTGGAAGCTTGCTCCAGCTCTAGCCGCAGGTAACTGTGTCGTTCTGAAGCCCGCCGAGCAGACCCCAGTTTCAATCCTGTACTTGATGGAAATCATTGCCGACCTGCTACCTGCCGGTGTTGTAAACATCGTTAACGGTTTTGGTGTTGAGGCTGGAAAGCCATTGGCATCTTCCCGTCGTATCGCAAAGATTGCGTTCACTGGTGAAACCACCACTGGTCGACTAATCATGCAGTACGCCTCGGAAAACATCATTCCAGTCACCCTAGAGCTTGGTGGAAAGTCGCCAAACATCTTCTTCCGTGACATTGCCGAAAACAACGATGCTTTCTACGACAAGGCAATCGAAGGCTTCAACATGTTTGCCCTAAACCAGGGTGAAGTATGTACCTGTCCTTCGCGCGCACTTATCGATGCACCGATTTACGACAAGTTCCTAGCCGACGCCATGGTTCGCACCAAGGCCATCATTCAGGGTAACCCTCTAGACACCGCAACCATGATCGGGGCGCAAGCCTCGAACGACCAGCTTGAGAAGATCTTGAGCTACATCGAAATTGGTAAGCAGGAAGGCGCCAAGCTACTAATGGGTGGCAAGCGTGCTGACCTAGGCGGCGACCTTTCGGGTGGTTTCTATGTTGAGCCAACCATCTTCGAAGGCACCAACGACATGAGAATCTTCCAGGAAGAGATCTTCGGTCCGGTGCTATCGGTTGCCAAGTTCGACGGCTTCGACCAGGCGATGGAAATTGCTAACGACACCCTGTACGGTCTTGGTTCGGGAGTTTGGACTCGTAACATCAACGTGGCTTACCGCGCTGGTCGTGCAATCCAGGCCGGACGTGTTTGGACCAACAACTACCACGCCTACCCAGCACACGCTGCGTTCGGTGGTTACAAGTCGTCGGGTATCGGTCGCGAGAACCACAAGATGATGCTCGACCACTACCAGCAGACCAAGAACCTTTTGGTCAGCTACTCTGAGAACAAGCTGGGCTTCTTCTAAATCGAAATCGGGGGAAAGGTGCGGGAGTTCTTTTAGGGCTCTCGCACCTTCACCGTTCAGGAGTATTCTGCAAACATGAGCACAATTTATGGAACTCTGCCAAAACGCATCGACGTGACCGTTGCCGCAGGTGAACTACTGCTCAAGCTCACTAATCGCAATGGTGCCCTCATGTTTCATCAGTCGGGCGGCTGCTGCGACGGCTCTGCTCCGATGTGTTACCTCGATGGCGAGTTCCGCGTTGGAGGGGCCGACGTTCTTCTGGGGGAACTTGAAGTACCAGGAATTGAAAAACCAATCAAGGTTTGGATTTCACTCGAGCAATTCGAGTATTGGAAGCATACTCACATTGAAATTGATGTGGTTCCTGGCCGTGGTGGCGGCTTCTCTCTGGAGACACCCGAGGGAATGCGTTTCATTATTCGATCGAGACTCTTTACCGATGCCGAATACGAAATTCTCAAGACTTCGCCGGTGTTACTGGGTAGTGGCGACTACAAACTCGTTTAGTTAGCGGTTGGCTTCGTCTTCATCGAAGTCGTCATCGTCATCTTCCGACTCTTCTTCGTCTTCCTCCTTATCGAAATAGTCGGCTGCGTAGCCTCCCGAGTAGCCCATTCCTTCATAGCCACCCGGGCCAGAGTGAACATCCCCTTCGCTCATGCCTTGCTCAATGTCGTTTGGTTCGTAATCTTTTTCGCTCATGCCAGAAAAATAGCAAAGGCTACTGACACGGAACATAGACTTCAGGAATGAGTGCAACTGGGGTCAATCAACCAACCATCCAATTTCTAGGTGCGGCCGGAACCGTTACTGGCAGCCGCTTCTTGCTCAGCCATCAGGGTACGCGCGTTCTAATCGACTGTGGCATGTTCCAGGGTTTGAAAGAACTGCGCCTCAAAAACTGGGCAGACTTTGCGGTTGAACCAGAAAGTATCGATGCCGTGGTGCTCACCCACGCACACTTGGACCACTGCGGCTACCTGCCTCGACTTGTGAAACTTGGCTTTCATGGGCCAGTGTTTCTAACTGAATACACTGGCAAGCTAGCCGAGGTAATCCTTCGCGATTCTGCGCGAATCCAAACTGAGGATGCCAAGTGGGCTGCCAAAAAAGGTTTCTCCAAGCACAATCCGCCTTTGGCTCTTTATGGCGAAGCTGATGTCGACACCACGCTAAAGCAGTTCCAACCATCCAAGTTCTATGAGAGAACCCAGGTGGCAACCGAAACGTTTGTAACTTTTCACCCAGCTGGGCATATTCTCGGCGCTTCTTTCCTCGAGGTCGAATTCTTTGGCAAACGACTTCTATTTACCGGCGACCTAGGACGCCCAGACCACCCGCTACTTCGTGCTCCAGGAGCATTCCCCGAGGGCGAGTTCGATGCCGTGATTACCGAATCAACCTATGGTGACCGCGAACACGACACGCGTTCAACTGATTTCCCTTCGGTCATTAACGACACCTTGGATCGCGGGGGTTCGGTGCTTATCCCAGCTTTTGCAGTTGACCGCACCGAGGTGATTTTGGTTCGTCTTCGTGAACTAATTGAAGAGGGCAAAGTTCGAAATGTTCCGATTTACGCCGACAGTCCGATGGCACTAAAGGCTTTAGCTTTCTATCGCGACGCCATAGACAAGCATTCACCTGAGATTCGTGAAGACATAGCGACCACCTGGCAAGGGCGTGATCCGTTTGATCCGGGCACGTTAATTGAATTGATGACCGTGGACGAATCGAAGAGCATCAATACTCCACCGCAACCTTCCATCATCATTTCTGCTTCGGGCATGGCTACCGGTGGTCGAGTGGTGCACCATCTTCACGGAATGCTTCCAAATCCTCTGCACACCGTCATATTGGTTGGCTACCAGGCAGTTGGAACTCGCGGTCGCAACCTTCTCGAAGGCGCTCAAGAGGTAAAGATGCATGGTGAAATGGTGCCGGTGAGAGCGCAGATTGCCTCCGTCCAAGAGTTCTCGGTACACGCTGACGGCAATGAACTAATGAATTGGATTGGTGTTGCAAAGTCGCGCATCAAGAAAATTTTTGTTATTCATGGCGAAGAGGGAGCGCAGGAGGCTGTGGTCAAGCGCGTCGAAGGCGAATTACACATCTCGGCAGTAGCGCCAACCGACGCCTCGCAATATTCGCTCTAAAGCGTTTAGCCTTTACAGGTATGAAAAAACTCTCCAGGTCTTTACTTGTCGCCGGTATCGTGGCGTCACTGACCTTCACAGCTACGAGTCAAGCGCAGGCGGTCAACACCTGCACACCGATTTCCAAAGAACTAAAAGCGTCCAAGCTCGGAAAACTCTACGCCTACGCGGTTGACCTAACCACCAATAAAGTCTTGGTCAACGTACGTTCAGGAGAGCAGACACCTTCGGCTTCGGTTATGAAAACCATCACCGCCGCGGCTGCAATCAAGTTCATCGTTAAACCCCGGTCAGTGGCTCAGCTTGCTCCCTATGTTGCAACAACTTCGGTGCTGACCAACCCGAACGAAGCCGGCACTTTGATTTTGCGAGGGGGAGGCGACCACACCCTAACTCGTGTGAAGGCCGGTGCATACACAACCTATTACCTGCCAAATCAGCACCCTGCCAAGATTCGGGAAATGGCAGCCGAAGCACTGGCAGCACTTCCGACCGGAACTGTGATTAACAAGATTGTTCTAGATGACACTTTCTTCAAGGGGCCGATCTGGAATGTGAATCACAACGACTATTCGAGAACTAATGGAGACATTTCGCCGATTACCGGTTTGATGGCAGACGCCGCTCGAATGAACCCTGACCTGACCGACACAAAATACAGCGGACGCCGTGTCAAGGATCCAACGTTGCAAGCCGGCCAAATTTTCAAGGATTGGCTAAAAACCATCGACGATGCTTCGGCAGTCACTGCCAACGACCCGAGTGTCAAAAAGCTAGCGGCTAACGTGACTGTAGTAAAGGGTAAAACTCCGACTAATGCGGTTGTGATTGTTTCCAAGAATTCACAACCAATCACAAACTGGATAACCCACGCTCTCAAGATTTCCGACAACTCCGAGACCGAGGTGATTGCTCGTCACACGCAGCGCGCTCTCGGTTTGAAAAACACTTATACATCGGTGCAGGCTATGGGAAATCGACTCTTTGCAAGCCTTGGTGTGAGTTACAAATCACTGATCATGAAGGATGCTTCAGGGTTGGCTGCGAATAACCGGGTCACCCCAAAATTATTAGTAGCCCTGATGAAATCGGCCGCTGACCCAAATAGCGACATTGCTTCACTGAGCACCTACATGGCAACATCTGGTGACGGTGGAACTTTGGGGGGTCGTTTCATCGCCTATAACAGCGTCACAAAGCGCAACGAGTTAGTTATTCCTAGGGGAAGCATCCGAGCCAAGACTGGATACATCGGGGGTTTATACAGCTTGAGCGGTCTCATCACTACGGCCGGACCAGAGCCTCACACCATTGCGTTTTCAATCTTCGCCAGAAGTGACTCGGCAAGCAAGAAGTATGTAGGTTACGGAACCAAGGACGCCATCGACGGCATCGTTGAGAAGCTGTACCTTTGTGGGCCTAGCCTCTAACGCGCTTGCGTCGAATCAATAGGTAAGAAACGGCGGCAATTGCTGCGGCGGCAAGTCCACCGATCCAGAAAAGTCTGGCCATGCGGCTTTCCGGGCTACTCACAACGACCGATTCTTCGGTAGTGGTAGCTTTCGGTGTGGCAATTACCGTGGTGCCTTGTGATGCCAACTCGATACATGAAACAAAATCGGTTTTCTCGGCAACGCCCTGAACTTCGAAAGCAAACTTCCCGGTGATTGGGTGACCGTCCTCGGCAACCGTCCGCCAAACCACTTTGTATTCACCCGAGGTTGGTAAGAATGCGTCTGCGGTAATCGACTTGTTATCCACTTCAATGCAGGCGGTCTCAACTTGATTGCCTGAAGCATCCGTGATGGAGATTTCAGAGGAATCAGCAAGGTTCAAAATTTTGTCGGTGAAGACAACCTCAACGGTTTGAATTCCGGCATCAACAGTCTCTCCAGCACTCGGTGTTGTTCTACTTGTCTCGGTATGTGCCGATGCTGACGAAACGGGCACAATGCTTAGAGAAACCAGAGCAACCAAAGCTAGGAACTTATTCAGACTGTTCATGGCTCAAGTCTAGGCTCAGGCTTTGGCTTATATTTGAAGCAAGCATTGATTGGTGCGAGCAGCGGTGTACTTGTTCTAGCCCTTTCGATTTGGGGTATTAGTGCCTCGGCTGGTTTGCCAACGGAGACTCCAACCTCAACGGAGACTCCAACCTCAACCGACACACCGACGGTTGAACCAATTGGCACCTGCTCTATTAAGGAGCAGGCTTCCGATCCAAAGTTGGGCACTTTTACAGGGCAGGTCATCGACCTTGCCTCAGGCAATGTCCTCTATGACAACGGCGGTAACACCCCTTCAATCACCGCCTCGTCGGTAAAAATCTTGGCTGCGGCC
>JBJORE010000035.1:0-7972 GCA_046049565.1 Actinomycetota bacterium | reverse complement strand
TCCTTTGCCACAAATAAGATGGAAGTAGGAGGAAGCCATGGCACACAAGCGTCGAGTTTTATTGAAACTTTCGGGTGAGGCGTTCGGTGGAGGCACTCTAGGAGTGAACCCCGACTACGTCGCTGCTTTTGCGAAAGAGATTGCCGAGGGTGCGAAAACCACCGAGATTGCAATTGTGGTTGGTGGTGGCAACTTCTTCCGAGGTGCTGAACTCTCTCAGCGCGGCATGGATCGTTCCCGCGCCGACTACATGGGTATGCTCGGCACCGTGATGAACGCACTTGCTTTGCAAGACTTCCTTGAGCAAGCAGGCGTTGACACTCGTGTTCAATCGGCTATCACCATGGCCCAGGTAACAGAGCCTTACATTCCACTGCGCGCCATTCGTCACCTCGAAAAGGGTCGCGTCGTTATCTTCGGCGCTGGTGCCGGCATGCCTTATTTCTCAACCGATACCGTCGCAGCTCAGCGCGCACTAGAAATCAAGGCTGATGAGGTCTTGGTTGCTAAGAACGGCGTCGACGGCGTTTACTCGGCCGACCCGAAGAAGGACCCAAAGGCTAAGCGTCTCGAAAAAATCAGCTACCAGGAGGCTCTGGTTCAGGGACTAAAGGTAGTTGACGCAACCGCCTTCAGCCTATGCATGGACAACAAGATGCCAATGCGCGTCTTTGGTATGCAGGGCAAGAACAACATCACCGACGCCATCAAGGGCAAGGCAATCGGAACCTACGTTTCCGCCTAAAACTTTTTAAACAAGGAGAATCAATTGATTTCGGAAATCATTTCGACCACCAAAGACAAGATGGACAAGGCTGTTGAAGCGGCTAAGGAAGACTTCTCATCGGTTCGCACCGGTCGTGCCAACCCTGCCATGTTCCAGAAGATCATGGTTGACTACTACGGCACCGGAACCCCACTGGGTCAACTCTGTTCGATGCAGAACCTGGAGGCGCGCACCCTAAACATCACTCCTTACGACAAGAGTGCACTAATCGCTATTGAGAAGGCCATCCGCGACGAACCAAACCTCGGAGCAACCGTAAACAACGATGGCAACAGCATCCGCGCCTCGCTTCCAGACCTCACCGAAGAGCGTCGTAAGGAGTACGTGAAGTTGGTTAAGGCCAAGGCTGAGGACGCCAGAGTCTCGATTCGCAACATTCGTCGCAAAGGAAACGACGATCTAGCTGCTTTGAAGAAAGACGGCGCCGCTGGCGAAGACGACCTAGCACGTGCCGAGAAAGAATTGGACGCCCTAACTAAGTCTCACGTCGATGCAATCGATGACGCTTTGAAACGCAAGGAAGCCGAGCTTCTCGAGGTCTAGTGTCTACCAATCAGAGCCAAGACGGCGGGCGTAGCCTCTCCAAGTCCGTTATTTACGGGTTGCTTTTGGGTGCCGCTTTTCTTCTATCGATTCTGATTGTTAAAGAACTGTTCATCGTACTTGTGGCTGCGGCCATCGGGTTTGGAGCTTGGGAGTTAGCAACCGCGCTGCGTCAAAAAGATTGGTATGTTCCTCGCGTGCCCGCAGTGGTTGGTTCGATGTTGATTATGCCAGCGACTTACATTTGGGGCGTTGTAGGTCAGTGGGGATTTACCCTGGCAACATCGCTGGCACTCATGATCTGGCGCCTTGTACATATATTGTGGGAAAAGCGCCGAAGTGTTGAACAAACCTTTGCCGACACTATCCGCGATTTAGCGGCAGCGTCCTTTGTGATCATTTACCTTCCGCTCACTCTTTCATTCTCGATTTTGCTGCTAAAGCACGATCCAGCCTGGGTGCTTTGTTTTGTCGTTCCGGTTGCACTAATTGACACTTCTGGTTACTTAGTTGGCCGCAAACTTGGACGCCATAAGTTGGCACCCGGCGTTAGCCCCAAAAAGACTTGGGAAGGCTTACTCGCCTCGATTATCGCTGGAGTAACCTCAACGGTTGCGCTCGTGGTTTTCGTGGCTCACCAACCTTGGTGGGCTGGTTTGATTCTGGCTGCAGTGCTGATTTTGGCCGCGGTGTTTGGTGATCTTGCAGAGTCTTTGATTAAGCGTGACTTAGGAATTAAGGACATGTCGGCGCTGTTGCCCGGCCATGGTGGAATCATGGACCGCCTTGATTCGCTTTTACCGGCAGCCTTGGTAACCTATGTTTTCGTCACGGTATTCGGTTTCTAGGGAGATACTTTGTCAGCTTTCAAGAATGTAGCCAAAAGTAAATACGGCTATGAGCCAGCTGAGGTTGATGCTTTCATCCTGAGGGCTAGAGACCAGTACAACAATTTTTCAGCTCAGATCCTTGATTGGCGAGACATCACAGCTCAGAAATTCACCTTAGTAAAGGGTGGCTACGATGTCGCTGCGGTTGACATTGCAATCGACAAACTTCAAGACACTTTTGCAGAACGTGAGCTAAGCCGGAAATCTAACCCATTTGCACCGAGTTTGAGTGGGCAGTTACTCACCGAACTACGCGGCCTACTTTTAGGCCGCGCATCCAGACCGAAAAACCGAAAGTTCACTCGAGCTGGTGTCATGGCTAAGGGGTACTCTCGTAAAGAAGTCGACGCACTGCTATTCGTCGTACAAGAATTTCTGGAAGGTGAGGACGATCTCACCATCGAAGAGGTTCGTTCACTTACATTTAAAGTCAAGCGGGGAGGCTACTTTGAATCGCAAGTCGATGCCTACATCGAACGTCTGGTTGAATACCTTCAAACGCTTAAGTATGGTGAGCCTGCTCCTATCAGCCCTGTTCCTACCTACGGCTTCGGTAGCGCCAGCCCAGGCGAACCAATCGGGCCAAGTCAGTCAAGTAGCCCTTACAGCGAGTACGAGTAGTAACGCACTTCGTTATGCAAAGAGTCTGACACCAAAACTTTGGGCCGACCACAGCGGTTATGCCCGTTCAAAGTTCTCATCCGGGTGGGGGCGAATTAACGTCGGCGATCGGGCATGCGACCTTCGAAACTATATTTTGATGCGCGACCTAAAGAACATAACCCGCAAGTCTTACGATTGGTGTCTTGTCGCTACCGGCACTCTGAATGATCCGTATACGGGGAGAGTTATCAAATTTGTGAGGGGAGTGGGTTCCTCAAACGCCGTCCAAATCGATCATGTCGTAGCTTTGAGCAATGCCTGGAGCACAGGTGCCCAAAACATCAGCTCTACAAGCCGCTATCAGCTCGCTAACGACCCTTTAAACCTATTAGCGGTAGACGGACCAACGAATGCATCAAAAAGCGACAAAGACGCTGCAAACTTTCTCCCGCGTTCCGCTTATCAATGCAAATACGTTGCCAGGCAGCTGTCGGTTAAGAAAAAGTACAAACTTTGGGTGACAGCTAATGAAAAAGCAGCAATGGTGAGAGTGCTTACAACCTGCCCTAAGCAGACTCTTCCGTAATTTTGGGGTCTAGTTTTCGCACCTCTCGCTTACTAAACTTGAATTTTGATGTGATTTAGCGCTTGGAGGTGTCAAATGGGTCGTCACGAAGCTGAACGTAAGTCGGTTGCTGGCCATATTGCTGCCCCAATTCGCTCAATCGCACATGTCACTGGCGTATCGAAGGTTATCGACCGGATCAATTCGCGCCGATCCTGGGGTCTAGCACTCAGTGCTGCATTGGTCTTGGTGACGGTTGTTGATCCTTATTCCGGCACTTTGAGTGCCTACGCATCGGAACGCGATTACGTAAATTACTTCGAGGAAGAGAATGCTCCGCCAGTTACAGTGGAGCTAACTCGCGGTGGCTACGAAGTTCTAACCGGGCATGCGGCCAGTAAGGTTTTCGTAGAGCTTGCTGCTATCCCAGGTCGAGACACCGTGCAGGCAATTGCCTACGCCAAAATGGGTGGATTTGGCTGGGGCCGAGAGCAGTATTCTTGCCTGGTGAAACTTTGGGAGCGCGAATCAAATTGGCGTGTTAATGCCTACAATGCGTCGTCGGGAGCATACGGAATTCCGCAGGCTTTACCTGGAAACAAGATGGCGACGGCAGGTCCGGATTGGCTAACCAATCCTGAAACCCAAATCAATTGGGGTCTGGGCTACATAAAGAGCCGTTACGGTTCTCCGTGTGGCGCGCTTTCACACTCAGACACACACAACTGGTACTAATGCCGCGTTCCAATCGTCCAAAACGTTCGAAGCGTGAAGAGCCCGAAGAGTTGAACTTAGCCGCAGTTCGTTTCGGTTCGCGTCGAACCGAGACCAAGCGCGGTGTTATCTATGTTGTTCAGCCAACTTCAGGACGTAACGCCGAAGACGATAAATCTTGGATTTGCCCAAATTGCCACCTGAGCATCCTCCCGGGAACGAGTCACCTGGTTGCGTGGGATGACGTACGCGGCGTTGATACTCGCCGTCACTTTCACACGACTTGTTGGTCTAAATTCCAGGGAACTCTTCTCTAATGGAGCCGATTGATATTCGTTCGGGCGTGGAACTTCCTTCTCGCCGCGAAGAAATCTCTTTCGTTACCTCGGACGGGTTAACCCTGGTTGGTGAATTGGCTTTGCCTCAAGATCGAGAGCCCGTGGCCACTTTGATCACTTTTCATCCGCTTCCAACCCATGGCGGTTTCATGGATTCACATGTTTACCGAAAAGCTGCCAATCGTCTGCCGGCTCTTGCCGATCTCGCGGTGATCAGGTTCAACACTCGTGGGACATCTTCGCCGCGAGGCACAAGCGAGGGTTCCTTTGGTGAGGGTATTGCCGAGCGAGCAGACGTTGAAGCTGCAATAGCTTTTGCGGTCTCACGTGGTTTGCCTAATCTTTGGATGGTCGGTTGGAGTTTTGGTACCGAACTGACCTTGAAATACGGCTTCGATAAACCGATTCTTGGCGCAGTCCTTCTTTCGCCCCCGCTTCATCGGACAAACGATGAAGAGCTGGCACGTTGGTCTGGCAACGGAAAGCAACTTCTAGTCCTGGTTCCCGAACTTGACGATTATTTGCAACCTTTTGAAGCCGCACGACGATTCTCTATCGTCGAACAGGCTCACGTAATTGGCGTTGAAGGGGCTAAGCACCTTTGGGTTGGCGAAAGTGCCACCAAGCGAGTGCTAGATGAAATTGTGAAAGTGGTAAATCATGGAAAGTACCCACTTCCAGTGACCTATCTTGCTTAGAGCTTTTCCTGCCTAGGCATCCAAACCTGACGAAGAATCAGGATTAGCGAGGCCGCCACTGGGATGGCCACGAGTGCACCCATAATCCCAAGCAGGGCACCTCCGGCCATTGCCGAAACAACTACCACTCCACCTGGAACCGAAACGGCTTTCTTCATGACTCGCGGGCTAATTACATAGGCTTCAACCTGCATGTAAACAAGGTAGTAAATGCCGATCACGAGCGCGGTGGTCGGGTTCACAGTTAGAGCTACCAACGTCACAATAGACGCTCCGGAGATAGCTCCTACGAGAGGAATGAGTGCCAGTAAGAAGCAGATGAAGGCCAATACGATTGAGTAGGGAACTCCGAAAATGCTCATGACTACGAATCCGAGACCAGCGTTGATGCTGGCAATCGTGGCCTGACCTCCAACGTAGCGACCAACCGACGCGGCCACCTCTTCTGAGATAGAAGCAAACTTGGTTCTACGACTGGCTGGTACAAGCGCGTAGACGAACTTCTTGAAGCGACCAAGTGATGCCATGAAATAAAGGCTCAAAGTAACTATGACGATGAAGCCGACGAGTCCGTTGACCAGGCTGATCCCCACCTGAACGACGCCACCTAGCATTAACGGCCAATTCTTGGAATCACTAAGGTAGGTAGCCACGCCATTTATGGCGTTGGCGATGGCGCCGTTGAACTGGGTGTCTAGGGTCTGAACAATCGGTAAAGAGCTCACGTTTTGAAGAAGCTCGGGTGCTGCAGTAAACAAAATCCCGGTTTCTTCAATGGCAGTGGGTATCACTGCAATTAGCAGTGCCGTGGCTATGGAAAGAATTGAAAGCACCACAATCATGATTGAGATGCTTCGGCTAAGGCCGCGACCTTCTAGTTTTCGAACAAGAGGGTCGAGGCCCAGGGCAATAAAGATTGCGGCAGCCATGTAAGTGAGAATGCTCGCCAAGGTGGTGAGTGATTGTCCGACCAAGATGGCAGCCAGCACACCAAGACCTCCAAGGAAGCCAACTTCGAACGCGTTCGAAACCTTCAATCGTTTAGGAGGCTCAGGGGAGAGTTTTACCTTATCTGTTGGCATTGATCTACTCCGCGATCGATTGTTCAGCCGTGTCAACCACTGCGCGAAGGTTTTTTAGGTAGATCATCACGGCATCGCGTTCGTTGTTCAACTTCGAGATTGCGGTCTTGAGTCGACGAACTTCGTTTCTAGCCTTATTTTCAGCTTCAGCGATGATGGCGCGAGCCTCAGCCTCAGCGTTCACCAAAGTTTCTTCAGCCTTTTCTTTCGCTTCGTCACGAGTTCGTTTATTGACCGATTTTGCTGCGGCTTCTAGGGTCTCGGCTTCAAGGCGAGCGGCGTTGGCACGCACCTTTGCTGTGGCAAGGGAAGCCTGAGCGTCATCCAAGTATTTTTGCGTTGCGGCAACTGCTTCCTGATGCTTCCGCAAATACTCGGCTTCTGCCTCTGAGCGGCGACCGGTTAGTTCAAGCTCTAGATCGATTCTGAACTGCTCACTAACCAATTCCTCGGCTGCAGCGACATTTACCTCTTTGTTGAGCTTGCGGAATTCGATGAGTCGCTGTTCGCTTATCTTTCGAGCAGCTTCGGCTTTCATTAGTTCAGTCTCGCGCTTGGTGGTGGCTCTTAGTCGAGCAGCTTCGGTTGCGATGTTTCCTCGTATTGAGCCGGCTTCACGAGTAGCCTCATCAACAATGTTGTTGGCGCTCTCGTTAGCCTCCTTTAGTGCCTGATCGTAATCCGCCTTCGCTTGAGACTGAAGTCGCTCGGCTCTACGCTGGGCCTCGGAAACCAAGGAGTCGTAGTAGTTCTTAGCTTCTTCGCGAAGTTCAGAAAGTTCGTCCTCAAGGTCTGCCAAGATTCGTTCGCGTTCAGCTTCAGCATCGGCCACAATTCGCAGTGACTGCTCTTCGGCCGTGCTCAGAATTAGTGCCGCTCGGGTTCCCACCGAAGCGTAGTTGGGAGCTTCACTCTCGTTGAGTCGTTTTTGTAGTTCGGCTGCCAGTTCGTTCTTTTCACGAAGTTCGGCTGCCAGTTGCGCGTTCTGAGAGTTGACCTGAAGGAGCTCTTTACGGAGCAGTCTCAGCGCTTCGTCCACGGCGTCGCGGTCGTAGCCGCGCATCGCTGTAGCGAATTCGTTCCCGTCGACGCTCAAAAGTTGCTCCTAGGTGTTTTGGTAGACTGAAAGGCCTGCCCCAAGCCACAAGTTTACCCCGATTGGATTGCCATGCGAATTATCATTGCGGTCGCAATGTTCTTCCTGTCGACGGCGCTAATTCTGGTCGGAATAGCCGAAAGAACCATTTGGGCACCTGCAGAAACCAAAGCTGTTTCCATAACCATTGATGCCACCGAGCCATTGATTGTGGTTCCTCATTCAATTTTGAAGCTCAACCCAGGCACTCCAGTGGTCACAGCCGAGGGCCCTGGCAAAGTTTTTGTTGCGACCGGGCGGGAATCCGACGTTCGAGCATGGATTGGCGGATCTTCGAAAACTGACATCATTTACGACACAAAAACCAAAAAGCTCAATTTTGTTTCAAACAAGGGTGCAGAAGCATCAGCCGATCCAACCGGATCCGACCTTTGGCGAACTGAGCGAACCACCCTTTCGCAAGTATCGGCCAAAGTTGATGCCGCTGGGGAAGCCGCGGTATTGGTTGCAAGTGATGGCCTGAATCCTGCGCCAGGAAAACTGAAAATCGAATGGCAGAGAAGCTACGATCTCACACCATCGAACATCTTCCTTTACTCGGGTGAAGCCTTGATGGTGATTACCTTGATTTACAACATCATTGTTTTCCGAAACAT
>JBJORE010000034.1:0-8079 GCA_046049565.1 Actinomycetota bacterium | reverse complement strand
GTCTGCCAGAGTGCGCATTGAAGCCGAGGCAGAAGGTTTGGATCAGGTGTTCAAAGACTTCGGTGCCGAATGGCGTTTTGCAGGTTGCTCGATGTGTCTAGGCATGAATCCAGACCAGCTGGCTCCAGGCGAGCGCGCGGCCTCTACCTCGAACCGTAACTTTGAAGGCCGACAGGGTAAGGGAGCCAGAACTCACCTGGTTTCACCGCTGGTTGCCGCTGCTACCGCCATTCGCGGAACGCTTTCAAGCCCATCCGACCTGGAGGACGCCAACTAATGGAAAAGTTTGAAGTTTATTCTGGCGTCGCTGTTCCTCTTCGTCGAAGCAATGTTGACACCGACCAAATCATCCCAGCTGTTTACCTAAAACGCATCACCAAAACCGGCTACGACGACGCGCTGTTCTCAGCATGGCGAAGCGACCCAGATTTCGTTTTGAACCAACCGGCTTTTGCCAAAGGTTCGGTGCTTTTTGCAGGCCCAGACTTCGGAACCGGTTCTAGCCGTGAGCACGCGGTTTGGGCCCTTCGCGACTATGGCTTCAAGGCGGTGTTCTCGTCGAAGTTTGCAGATATCTTCCGAGGAAACTCAGGTAAGCAGGGTTTGGTCACCGGTGTGATTTCTGACGCCGAAACCGAGGTCATTTGGCAGGCTTTGGAAGCTAACCCAGGGCTCGAAGCCAAGGTTGATCTGGTGAATCGCGAAGTGTCCGTGGGAGACCTTACGGTCAAGTTTGAGATTGACGAATATACTAGGTGGCGTCTACTTGAAGGGCTCGACGACATCGGTCTAACCCTTCGAGATGAGCAGTCGATCACCGACTTCGAGGCTCGCCGTGAACCTTGGCGTCCTAAGACACTGCCAGCCAAAGGAGCCTAATTGAGTCAGATCACAGTTCGTGGTGGCAAGCCGCTAAACGGTCGCGTTGACGTCAAGGGCGCTAAAAACTTAGTCACCAAGGCGATGGTGGCCGCCCTTCTCGGCGAAACCCCATCGGTTCTGAAAGACGTTCCGTTCATCTCGGATGTCGATATCGTTTCGCGTTTGCTGCAGCTTCACGGCGTAGCCATTTCTCACAGCGAAGACGGTGTGATGCACCTTGACCCGAGCGAAGTTGCCTCGGCTCGTATGGTCGACATCGATGCACATGCCGGCAGTTCGCGAATCCCGATTCTGTTCTGTGGTCCGTTACTTCACCGTCTCGGTGAGGCATTCATTCCAGGTCTCGGCGGCTGCCACATCGGCGACCGTCCAATCGACTACCACTTTGAAGTACTTCGCAACTTTGGTGCAGTGATTGAAGAACTTCCAAACGGTACTCGTCTCTCTGCTCCGAAGGGTTTGAAAGGCGCCAAAATCAGCCTTCCTTACCCGAGCGTTGGTGCAACCGAGCAGGTTCTTCTCACCGCCACCCGCGCGGAAGGGCTCACTGAACTCAGCGGCGCCGCGATTGAACCCGAAATCATGGACCTGATTTCCATCCTTCAAAAGATGGGTGCAATTATTTCGGTCGACACCGACCGTGTGATTCGCATCGAAGGAGTCAAGGAACTACGCGGTTATTCTCACCGAGCCCTATTTGATCGCAACGAGGCGGCCTCGTGGGCCTGTGCCGCGTTGGCAACCAACGGCGACATCTTTGTTGCGGGAGCTCGTCAGCAAGAGATGACCGCTTTTCTAAACGTTTTCCGTAAAGTAGGTGGAGCCTTTGAAATCGAAGACGATGGCATTCGCTTCTACCACCCTGGTGGCGAACTCAACCCGGTTGTTCTTGAAACCGATGTCCACCCAGGTTTTATGACCGACTGGCAGCAGCCACTGGTAGTTGCGCTTACCCAGGCAAACGGGCTTTCAATCATTCACGAGACCGTTTACGAAAACCGTTTTGGCTTCACTGACGCGCTGGTTCAGATGGGCGCTCAGATTCAGATTTATCGCGAATGCCTTGGTGGAACGCCATGTCGTTTCGGTCAGCGAAACTTCTACCACTCGGCTGTGATCAACGGTCCTACCAAACTTACCGGCGCCGACATTCGCGTTCCAGACCTTCGCGGTGGCTTTAGTCACATGGTTGCAGCACTAGCAGCCGATGGTGTTTCGAACGTCACGAACGTCCAGTTAATTTCTCGAGGCTACGAGCACTTCCTAGCCAAGCTCACCGCACTTGGCGCAGACTTCGAGTACAGCGAATAATCATGGCAAAGAACGATGAGTTCAAAATGCCTAAGGTCAACAAGGCAAACCGTCCATTCGTGATGAGCCTTGTGGCATATCTTCTTGGAGGGTTACTTCACCTGTTGTTCCAGGTAAAAGTCACTGGTAAGGAAAAACTTCCAAAAACCGGCGCCTACATCCTGGTCTTTAACCACGTAACCCACCTTGACCCACTGGCAGTGGCCTATGCCACCTTCTTTGGACTCAAGCGCGGCCCACACTTTCTAGCAAAGGGTGCATTGTTCAAGGTTCCAGTGCTCGGTGCAATCTTGACCTCAGCCGGTCAGGTTCCGGTTTATCGCAATGGTCGTCGCAACGTTGAACCGATGGATGCCGCTTTTAAGTTTCTGGACGCCGGCCATGTAATCACGATTTTCCCTGAAGGAACTTTGACTCGAGAGCCAAACGGTTGGCCAATGCGCGGTAAAACTGGTTCGGTTCGTATGGCAATTCAAGCCGGCGTGCCAATTTATGCCGTCGGACAGTGGGGTAGCGAAGTTGTGCTCCCGACCTACACCAAGAACCTTCGTCCAAAACCTTGGCACACAGTTCGTGTGCTAATCGGTGACGAAATTGACCTCAAGAAATTTCACGGACGCGCGCTTTCAACCGACGAATTGAAGGACGCCACATCGATCGTGATGAAAGCAATCACCAAGCAGGTTGAAATTCTTCGCGATGCCAAAGCTCCGAATAATCTTTACGACCCAGCCGAACACGGCCAAAGCCAGTTCGGCAATTTCAATAAGAACGGGAAAAAGAAGTAATGGCCAAAGTAGCAGTTATGGGTGCTGGTTCTTGGGGAACCACTTTCGCGAAAATTCTTTCCGATGCCGGCAACGAGGTAACAATCTGGGCCCGCCGCGACGACGTGGTCGAAGAGATCAACACCCAGCACCGAAACGGTGACTACCTTCCAGGTATCAAGCTACCAAAGGAACTCAAGGCAGTTTTCGAGCCAGCCGAGGCCATGGCGGGTGCAGAGCAGGTTTATCTTGCTGTGCCAGCGCAGTCGTTGAGAGCAAACCTCGGCGAGTGGGGTAAATCAATTCCAAAGGACGCCATCCTGGTTAGCCTGATGAAGGGTGTTGAGAAGGAATCTGGCCTTCGCATGAGCGAGGTAATTAAGCAGGCTGGCAACATCGAAGCTGAACGCATCGTCGTGGTTTCTGGCCCAAACCTAAGCCTCGAAATCGCCCAGGAGCAGCCAACCGCTTCGGTGGCAGCAAGTACCAGCAAGGAAGCCGCACGTGCCGTCGCAACAGCGGCCAGCAACGACTACTTCACTACCTTCACCAACAAAGATGTTATCGGAACCGAGTTTGGTGGAATCCTCAAGAACCTAATTGCGGTTGCCATCGGTATCGTAAACGGAGTTGGCTATGGCGAAAACACCAAGGCTTCGATCATGACCCGCGGACTGGCAGAAATCTCCCGCTTCGCCCGTGCCTACGGCGCTAAGAAGAAGACTATGGTTGGCCTTGCTGGTCTAGGCGACCTCATTGCCACCTCGGAGTCTCCATTGAGCCGAAACCACAAGGCTGGTGAAATGCTTGGCAAGGGCTACACCCTGCGCGAAGTAACAAAGCGCCTCAGCCAAACTGCCGAAGGTCTCGCCTCGGTTGCCCCAATCTTGAAGCTTGCCGAAGTTAAGGGCGTGCGCATGCCAATCGTTGAGCAGGTGCTCGCGGTAATGGAGGGCCGCATGGAACCTAAGGACATCGCTCCAACGCTGACCCACGAAACGGACGAACCAACTAGTGAGTAAAAAACTTCGCGTAGCACTCGTTTTCGGTGGTCGCTCAAGTGAGCACCCGATCTCTTGCGTTACCGCGGGTGGCGTCCTTGGTGCCATCGACCGTGACAAATACGAAGTTGTTCCAATCGGTATCACTCGCGGCGGTGTCTTCGTTCCTGCAGAAGACGACCCAATGAAATGGGCACTAACCCCAAACGAACTTCCTGAGGTTATCTTCGAAGGGCAGACCATCCAGTGGCCAGCTGCTGGAACCAAGGAGCTGCGATACACCGACCCTTCAGGTGTGGCACACAGCCTCGGTGACATCGACGTGGTCTTCCCCGTCCTTCACGGCCCTTATGGCGAAGATGGCACCATCCAAGGCTTCTTCGAACTGATTGGCATGCCATACGTTGGCAACGGAGTTCTCGCTTCAGCAGCCGGCATGGACAAAGAATTCACAAAGGCACTCTTCATTGCAGCCGGTGTTCCAGTAACTCCTCATGTGGTCATTCGCAAATCAGAGTGGGAGCAGAACAAGGAAGCCAAATTACAAGAAGTTGAGAGTCTCGGCGGCCTTCCACTTTTCGTGAAGCCTGCCCGCGCCGGATCATCCGTCGGCGTCTCCAAAGTCAAAGACATGAGTGATTTCGACAAAGCGGTGAAAGAAGCTTTTGAGCAGGATAACAAGCTTGTTGTCGAGCATGGCATCGAAGGCCGCGAGGTGGAGTGCGCAGTTCTTCAAGGGCGTAATGGTGCAGCGCCAAGAGTAAGCCTTGCTGGTGAAATTGTGGTGACCGGTCGCGAGTTTTATGACTTCGAGGCCAAGTACCTAGACACCGGTGCCGTTGACCTTAGGATTCCAACCGAAATGCCGTCAGAGCAACTGAAGGAGATGCAGGAACTTTCGGCCAAGGCGTTTAATGCGCTTGGTTGCGAAGGGCTAGCTAGAGTCGACTTCTTCCTCACCAAAGACGGATTCCTCGTCAACGAGGTAAACACTATGCCTGGCTTCACGCCGGTATCGATGTTCCCACTGGTTTGGAAAGCCTCGGGGATCGCCTACAAAGAACTAATCACCGAACTTATCGAATTGGCCCTAGAGCGAAACTAATCGCAGGTTTTAGTTGCTGCTTGGAATTGAATTGTGGTTCCAATTTCGTCCAAGACATTAACCCCAACGGCTTTCTTGGAATCCACAATCACTTCTGAGGCGGGGTTTCTTCCAAAGGTTATGAAGCGGTAAGACGGTGCCTTGGAGTCGTCAACCAGCCAGTCAACACCTTCTTCAGAAATACATTTCAACTCGGAAACCGTGACCTCGGGTAAACCGCATCTGAAAATAACCGCAGCCGGCTCGCCCCAAGCGGCTGTGCTCTGAGCGTCTGTAGAACGGCGGGTTAGACCATCAACCTGGTCGGATAGCCGAACCATCAACTCGGCGCACGCAACCGAGTTTGCCTGTTCGGCCGGAGACAAGTGCACCGTCGGTGCACAGCCGGTTAGTAGCAGGGGAAGAACCACAATGCCCAATTTCAAAAACTTCATCAATTACAGGCTACCTTTGGTTTGTGACCAATCCTGAAACCCTAGCCAGTCTTGGCGAAAACGAAGCCCTGAAACGAACCGTTTCCCGCCTAAAAAAGAGCGAAAACACCATCGTGGGCTCTGGCGACGACGCCGCAGTGGTCAAGACTTCTAACGACCGTTTCGTAGTCACCACTGACACCATGATCGAAGGCAACGACTTCAAAACCGAATGGTCATCCGCGTTCGATCTCGGCTGGAAAGCCATCGCCACGAACATCTCGGACGTCGCCGCGATGGGAGGAAAACCAACCGCACTTGTGGTTGCCCTCGCCGTTCCCAAAGAAACCGAAATCACCTGGCTGGAACAATTCGCCGATGGTCTTCAGGCTGCAGTCAATCACTTCTGCCCTAGTGCCGAAATCGTTGGGGGAGACCTAGCGCAGGCTGAGCAAATCGTCATCGCAGTAACCGCACATGGCGATCTCGAAGGCCGCGAACCAATCCTCAGAACCGGCGCCAAACCTGGCGATATCCTTGCAGTCGCTGGAACTCTCGGCCAAGCTGCCTGCGGCCTAAGCCTTCTCCAAAGCGGCAACCAAGACGCCATCGCAGCTTACGACGACTGGGTGAACATTCAGAGGCGACCAATGCCACCAATTCAATCCGGAATCGACGCCATAACCGCCACATCAATGCTGGATATTTCAGATGGGCTCGCCAAGGATGCAGCGCGAATCGCTAAAGCCAGCGGTGTAAAGCTCACCATCAGTAAGCAAGCACTCGACGGCTACTGTGCCCGGCTTGACGACGTTGCCGACCGCCTAGAACTCAAATCCATTGAGTGGGTTCTATTTGGCGGAGAAGATCACTCACTTCTGGCAACATTCCCCGAAGGTGCAGCCATGCCACGCTCATTCAAAGCGATTGGTCGAGTTGAGGTTGGTGATGGAGTCTTCTTGGACTCTGAATTACTACCGGAACGTGGCTGGGACTCTGCATTAGGCAAATAGTTTCGATTTGGTAAATTCTGGCATTTTGCTCAAGAATGTGCATTTAAGCGAATACCTTTGACCTATGAGGGCAAATGGTTGGAAGTTACTAAGCATCCTTCTGCTAGCCCTGTTCGCTTCGCTATCTATCTCAGTGCCATCCGGCGCTGCTCCCGTGACTCAGACTGTCACTATTCTTGGTGGTGTTATTGATGCAGAACATCCGTTAGGCAGCCAAGATTCCTATACAGAAGCTTCAACTGACAACGGTGCAACTTGGAACCCTGCGTATCTGGTCGGGCAACACCCCTGGGGGTTTGTTGAAGGTACCAATTCTTGGTTGAATTGCGGACCTAGTCTTTCCGATTGTCTGGGTCAAACCTCACTTTATCGATACCGATTCTTTGTCCCAGCCAACTATTCCTCACCTACGCTAGATGCAGCCTTTATCGTAGACAACCTTGGTGTGATTACTCTGAACTCAACCGAGATTTCACCAGGACAAGTTGCTGGTAGCTGGTCAACCGAGGGGCCGATAGATATCTCGACCATGCTTCACGAGGGCTGGAATGAACTTCAAGTTACTTTGGTTGATCAGGGTGGTTTAGCAGGAATTAACTATCGTTTGGTTCTTTCGCTCCAAGCTGAAGAAGAGGTTGTGGTTGCGCCGCCTGGCTCAGAGCCAATCCAGATAACCTATAACGCTCAAGGTGGTTCGGTTTCGAGGCTTAGTGATGCCTATAACATTGGGGACCCGGGTTTTAACCTGCCAATTCCAGAAAAACTAGGAAGCGTTTTCTTGGGTTGGTTCACCGAGGCCGTCGGTGGACAACAGGTTACCGATACCAACTACACACCCGCATCAACTGCAACGCTTTACGCGCACTGGGAAACCCCGCAAGTTTTGAGCGTCGAACTGGCAAACACAGGACTCGAGGCAACAGGTATTTTTTGGATTTCACTAGCCCTAGTTGGTCTCGGTTCATTCCTGATTAGGTTGAGAAAACTAAATTAGCGAATAGTTGCGGTATGAGCTACTGCCACCTTGCCGGCAGGTAGATCTTTTACAACGATTGCTCCGGCGCCAACTTTGCAGTTATCGCCGACGGTGATGTCGCCGAGGATGATGCTATTTGCACCAAGGATCACATTGTTGCCAATAGTTGGATGGCGCTTCACTTCAGCATTGACCACGCCACCGAGTGTGACACCGTGGTACATGAGCACGTCGTCTCCGATGATTGCAGTTTCACCGATAACCACACCAACGCCATGATCGATCACGAGGCGACGTCCGATTGTAGCGCCAGGGTGAATTTCAATGCCTGTGATGAGCTTGGCTAGGTTAGCGAAGACGCGGGACAGCGTGCGCAATTTGAGTCGCCAGATGAAGTGTGCGATTCGGTGATTCCAGATTGCGTGTAATCCGGGAGAAGTGAAGAACAGTTCGAAACTGCTCTTGGTGGCTGGGTCTCGCTCAATCCCCGCTTTGAAGTCTTCGAGGAAGTGAGCCACGTGCCATCCTTAGTTCTCTTCGAGTAGGTCCTTATAAAGAATAGTCGAAAGGTAACGCTCACCGAACGATGGAATGATGACCACGATCTTCTT
>JBJORE010000033.1:0-8331 GCA_046049565.1 Actinomycetota bacterium | reverse complement strand
CAAGGTTGAAATCGACCTAACCAGTCTGCCTAAGGGTGTCGACCTTCGTGACCCAAACACCACGGTTCGTGAAGCCGACGTATCGGTTACCGACACCGCTGCCGTGCTGTTCCCACTTGGTAAGAGCACTCGCGTTGTTCAGCCTTTCGGAGATCAGCTCGCGGTTCGACTATTCGCAGGCCTAAACCTCGGTTTGCTCCTAGCGGTTGCCGCAATCGGGGCTTGAACAACTTCGCACACGGTGAAATGGTTACCTTCGGTGCCCTAACCGGCTACCTATTCGCAGTGGTTCTAGAGCTGCCGCTGGTGGTTGCCGGTTTGCTAACAATCGTGGCTGCGGCCGTCTTCGGTTATTTCCAGGACGCCGGAATTTGGAAGCCACTTCGTAAACGTCGTGTTGGTCTAAACCAAATGATGATCGTTTCAATCGGTTTTGCAATCGTTGCCCGTTACCTACTTCTGATTTTCTTCGGCGGCGAGACCAAGGTTCTTTCCGGTTCGTTCGAAGCGGTAAAGCTAGGCCCAATCGACACCACGGTGACTTCGCTCTGGTCGATGGGTCTAGCAGTATTCACTCTTGCCAGCGTTGCTCTGTTCCTAACCAGAACTCGAATCGGTAAGGCTACCCGTGCGGTTTCCGACAACTCGGCACTGGCATCGGCTTCTGGTATCGACGTTGAGCGCATCATCCGAATCGTTTGGGTGGTTGCCGGCGGACTTACCGGTCTTTCCGGTTTGCTGTACGGTCTTCAGTTTCAGGCCAGCTGGCTTTCGGGAACCCAGATTCTTCTACTTCTATTCGCAGCAGTAACCCTCGGTGGTCTTGGAACCGCACTGGGTGCCACAGTTGGTGCAATCATCATCGGCTTCGTGGTCGAGCTATCGTCGCTCGTATTGCCAGTTGACCTAAAGTACGCAGCCGCTCTGGTGATCTTGATTCTGGTCCTTTTGGTCAGACCTCAGGGTGTACTCGGTAAAAAGCAGAGAATCGGCTAGGAGAACTTCATGGACTTGCTACTTACTCTTACCTTGGCCGTTGGGCAGCTGTTTAGCCCGCTTACGGCCGCCTACATCCTTTGTGCTATCGGTCTTTCGGTGCACTTCGGTTACACCGGTCTGCTGAACTTCGGCCAGGCTGCATTCGCTGCGGTTGGTGCCTACGGTATGGCAATCGGTGTGCTCACTCTGAAACTTCCGCTATTAGTAGCAATGGGCTTTGCACTAATTTGCGTGGTTGTATTCGCGCTAATTTTGGGTATTCCAACCCTTCGTCTGCGCGCCGACTATTTGGCCATCGTGACCATTGCCGCGGCTGAAGTTTTCCGTTACCTAATGTCGACCAGCGGTTTCTCAAACGTCACCGGTGGTTCGAACGGTCTCAGCCAGTTTGGTTACGAGTTCTACACCTGGAACCCAATTCCAAAGGGCAAGTACAACCTAGGTTTGTTTACCTGGACCGAAGAAGAAGTTTGGCTTCGTATCGTGGCCTTCGCCCTAGTAGCCCTCTCAGCTGTTCTGGTTTGGCTAATGATGCGTTCTCCATGGGGTCGTGTGCTCAAGGCAATTCGCCAGGACGAAGATGCAGTTCGCAGCCTCGGTAAGAACGTCTTTTCTTACAAGCTTCAGTCGCTAATCATCGGTGGTCTGTTTGCCGGTCTCGGTGGAATCGTCTTCGTTATCGCCATGTCGAACGTTCAGCCATCCAGCTGGGTCACCACCTTCACCTTCATGATCTGGACCGTGCTCCTACTCGGTGGCGCGGCAACCGTTCTCGGCCCAATCGCCGGTGGAATGGTGTTCTTCGTTCTACTCACACTGACCAACGAGCTTTTGGCTGGTTTGGTTGCCATCGGTTGGCTTCCATTCCTAGACCCAGCTCAGGTGGCTCAGGTTCGATTCATCCTGATCGGTCTGGCACTCATGCTGCTGGTTATCTTCCGCCCTCAGGGAATGTTCGGCAACAAGAAGGAGCTGCGTTTCAATGCCTAATGACATTGTTGTTGGAAAGGCCGGACCAGGCTGCAAGAAGGTTGACCCAATCGTGGTCGCATCGAAGGTCACCCGCCAGTTCGGTGGAAACCTTGCTGTGAACGTTGAGCACCTCGAGATTCCTCGTGGCAAGATCACAGCGCTTATCGGCCCAAACGGTGCTGGTAAGACCACGCTGTTCAACCTATTGACCGGTTTCGACAAGCCAAACACGGGCGAGTGGACCTTCGAAGGCAAAAACATCGCCGGAGTCTCTTCTTACAAGGTTGCTCGTCGCGGAATGATTCGTACCTTCCAGCTAACCAAGTCGCTAAACGCGATGACGGTTATCGAGAACATGCGTCTAGGCGCTCAAAAGCAGCGTGGTGAGAATTTCTTCACCGGCCTATTCAACTTCCTTTGGAAGGGTGAAGAAGCGCGTATCACCGAGACTGCCGACGAGCTACTAAAGCGATTCAAGCTAGATGCAAAGCGTGAAGACTACGCTGGAAGCCTTTCCGGCGGTCAGCGCAAGCTTCTCGAAATGGCACGCGCCCTAATGAGCAAGCCAACCCTGATCATGCTCGACGAGCCAATGGCTGGTGTAAACCCTGCCCTAACCCAGAGCTTGCTAGAGCACATCAAGGGATTGAAGGCCGGAGGCACCACCGTGCTTTTCGTTGAACACGACATGCACATGGTTCGCCACATTTCCGACTGGGTAATCGTTATGGCCGAAGGTAAGGTTGTCGCCGAGGGCGAGCCAAGCGTGGTCATGAAGGACCAGGCCGTTATCGACGCTTACCTAGGCGCTCACCACGACACCGACCTAGGCACCATGAAGAAGGGCAAGTAGCCATGGCTAACAAAACTCCTGTTGTTCACGTAGACAACGTGACCGCCGGTTACCTTCCTGGTATCAACATCTTGAACGAATGTTCACTGGTTGCCAACGAAGGCGAGCTAATCGGTATCATCGGCCCAAACGGTGCCGGTAAGTCGACCCTGCTGAAGGCTATCTTCGGTCTGGTTAACGTTCGCGATGGAAAAGTTCTTTTGAACGGCGACGACATCACTAACCTCAAGGCCAACAAGCTGGTTGCCAAGGGTGTTGCATTCGTTCCTCAGAGCGACAACGTTTTCCCGAGCCTAACCATCGAAGAGAACCTCCAGATGGGTGTTTTCCAGACTCCTAAGCGCTTCAACGAACGTTTTGAGTTCGTTACCGGCATCTTCCCTGACCTCGCCAAACGACGCCACCAGCGCGCTGGTAGCCTCTCCGGTGGTGAACGTCAGATGGTGGCCATGGGTCGCGCTCTGATGATTGATCCTTCGGTTCTGCTGCTAGACGAGCCATCGGCGGGTCTTTCGCCAGTCCGCCAGGACGAAACCTTCATTCGCGTGAAGGAAGTCAACGAAGCGGGTGTAACTGTAATCATGGTTGAGCAGAACGCACGCCGCTGCCTGCAGATCTGTGACCGTGCCTACGTGCTCGACCAAGGCAAGGATGCTCACACCGGAACCGGTCGCGAGCTTCTAAACGACCCTAAGATGGTCGAACTCTACCTAGGTAACCTAGCCGAGCTATAAAAACTACTCGCTTTCCAGAGCGTAGGTTTCCGTGCCCGCTCTCTCTGGGCATGGAAAAGCAAATCCCCCCAAGCATTGCTTGGGGGGATTTGTCTTGTCTTTTCGACTAGTTGTTACTTAACCGAGTTACCGGCAACAACTTCCTGAAGAGTGCTAACACCAGAGGCGTCAGTGTACTTCCAGATACCAATCGATGCACCAGTTGGGTCACCGTTAGCGTCGAACTCAATTGGGCCAGAGAAACCATCGAAGTCGATGTCCTTGCCAGCCTTGATTGCAGCTAGACCATCAGCGAAAGAAGTTACCTTCTCGCCACCGGTCGAAACCGAGGTCATGTTGTTCATGATGGCTTCACCAGAGTCGTTACCTGCCTGCTGAGCTGCAAGAGCTAGCAAGATAACTGCGTCGTATGACTCAGCTAGGTAAGCGAATTCGGTTAGGTCCTTGCCGTAGTTGGCCTTGTATAGGTCAGCTGCGCGCTGCTTGAAGTCAGCGTCAGTCTCGCCACCAGGAAGGGTACCCTGGGCACCCTGTAGGTAGCCAGCCCAAGCCTGGTCAGAGAAGTTAGCTAGGTTTCCGTCTACTAGGTAGATCTTCGAACCGTCGAACTTCTTCTTCTGTAGAGCTGGAACGATCTTCTTTACTTCGTCGTACGAAATTAGAAGAACCGAGTCAGCGCCTGCAGCGATAACCTTGTCAACGCTGGTGTCGAAGTTCGATTCGCCTTCTGGGAAAGCTTCCTCAGCAACTACGTTTGCACCAGCAGCCTTGATAACCTCAACAGCCTTAGCCTTTAGGCCCTGACCGTAAGCGGTGTCCTGGAAAATAACGCCAACGTTCTCGTTACCGTCCTTGACGATCTGGTTACCAACTACGCCACCCTGAAGTAGGTCTGATGGAGCGGTACGGAAGTAGTAGCCACCATCTTTCCACTCAGTTAGGTCTGGAGCGGTGTTCGACATCGAGATCTGTACGACGTTTGCCTTGGTGATCTGGTCGATGATGTTACGGGTTACACCTGATGCAGCAGCACCGATGATTGCGTCAACACCGGCTGCAAGTAGCTTGGTAGCCGAGTCCTTAGCAACAGCTGGGCTGTCACCATCGCTTGAGTCTTCTAGCGAGAAGGTTACAGGCTGACCTAGTACACCACCAGCGTCGTTGATGTCCTTGATTGCTAGGTCGATACCAGCAATTTCAGGTGGGGAAAGGAATGCAAGTGCACCAGTTAGTGGAAGAATTCCACCAAGCTTTAGTACGCCGTCACCCTTGGCATAGGTTGGTGCAGGTGCTGCACAACCCGAAAGTGCGATAGCGGTTGCTGCAACTGCAGCAACGGCACCAAGCGCACGCTTAGCCGAAAAAGCGCTCATAAATATAGCTCCTAATAGATGTGAGGCAGGCAAGGTTTTCCTTGCCCGTCCGTTTTCAATTTTACCCGTGAATATGACAATTTCTATAGGCATGGGAAACATAGCGTAACCAAAGCGTTATGCCTGAGTTAATTCTTTATTTCGCGCCTTTTTGGCGCAATAAATCGATGCTCAACACCACCAGCGCGAGCCAAACCAAGCCAAATCCGATCCAACGTACCGCCGGCATCGGTTCGTGGAATACCGTGAGTGCCAGGATGAACTGAATGGTTGGCGTGAGGTATTGCATGAAGCCCACGTAGCGCAGCGGTAAGTGCTGTGCGGCCAAGCCAAACAGAATTAGCGGAACAGCGGTCATGACCCCGTAAAAACCGAGTCCAGCTGCACCCCAAAAGCCCTGATCGAGAAACGAGATCCCTTGCGGGGTGAGCGACACCAACCAGAGCTGAATTGCTGCAATCGGTAGCAGTAGTCCAGATTCCAGCGCAAAGCTATTGACCGCGGAGACCTGGCCGCCGAGTTTGCTCTTAGCTAGACCGTAGACCGCAAATGAGAAGGCGAGGCTGAGCGCAAGCCAGGGCAGGCGTCCGTAGTCGAAGGTGAGTACGATTACGGCAAGCAATCCAAACCCAACCGCAAACCATTGAAGCCGACTAAGTTTTTCGCCCAAGAAGATCACCGCGAGCGCAATAGTCACCAGCGGATTTATGAAGTAACCCAGCGAAGATTCAATGACGTGGTGATCGACGATCGCGATGACATAGATTTGCCAGTTCACCATAATCAGAACTGTGGAAATGATGACCCAGCGAAACTGTTGCCAGTTCTGCATGATTACCCAAAGTTGCTTGAAGTCTCGGCGAGCACCGATGATTACCGCAGCCGTGAGAAATCCGAAGACGATTCGCCAAACTACAATTTCCCAAGGGCCGGCGAATGCCAAAACCGTGATGATTAACGGGAAGCTGCCCCAGATCAGGTAGGCACTCAACCCGTAGGTGAGGCCTTTGGCCGTGCTCTTTTCTTCCACTGCCTTAGCCTAATCGCTGTCACAAAATGAAACATTGGCAACGAGCATCGATTCATCATTTACCTTGAAATTACAGGCTTTGATTGCGCCTGGATCAAGACATTATTTAGGAGAGAGAACCATGTCTGTTTTACCCGAAGTACTTGCCGCCAATAACGAATATGTAGCTTCCTTTGGTGAAAAGGGCTCACTAGCCCTCCCGCCTGCGCGAGGCTTTGCGATTCTTACCTGCATGGATGCCCGCCTCGATCCAGCCAAGTACGCTGGACTTTCGGAGGGTGACGCACACGTCATTCGTAACGCCGGTGGTCGCGCCTCGGATGACGCAATCCGCTCGCTAGTCATTTCCTACAAGCTTCTCGGCACCAAGGAATGGTTCGTGATTCACCACAGCAACTGCGGTATGGAGTTCTTTACCGACGAGGTTATTCGTGGTCTTCTTGCTAACAGCCTGGAGACCGCCGCTCTCGGAGCTGACGGTTTCTACGATGTTGGTACCGGCCCAGGTTCAGCCGAGGCTCAGTACATCGACTGGCTAACCATTGGCGACCAGGCTCAGAGCGTTACCGAAGATGTGGCACGCATCAAGGCTCACCCGCTGGTTCCAAAGAGCATCCCGGTTTACGGTTACATCTACGACGTTGCCACCGGCCGACTTGTCGAGGTTCCAGCAGCAACTGCCGCTGGCGCTGCCAAGTAATTTAGATAAAAGAAATCCCCGTGAGCCTTGGGTTCACGGGGATTTTTCTTTAAGTCTGTTTTAGCGAACGACAATCGCGAGTACATCACGTGCAGAGAGCACTAGGTACTCCTCGTTGTTGTACTTCAGCTCGGTGCCGCCGTACTTCGAGAAGATAACCTTGTCGCCTACGGCTACGTCAACCGGAATGCGCTTGCCAGAGTCGTCTACGCGACCTGGGCCGACTGCGATTACTTCGGCTTCCTGTGGACGTTCCTTGGCGGTGTCTGGAATTACCAGACCCGATGCGGTTACGGTCTCTGCCTCTAGTGGGCGAACGACGATGCGATCTTCAAGTGGCTTGATTGTTACCGACACATTGACCTCTTCTTTATAAATTCGTGGGGTGTTGCCTTTGCGGGCAATGAAACAAGTCTAAATCACCGTTAGCACTCACGCAAGTAGAGTGCTAGTTTTGGTTCATGCTCCGCGAAGACTTCGTGAAACTCTTGACCCCGGAAGGGCAGGCTCTGCTCGCCGAAGTCACAGTCGATTCCAAGTTAGATGTTGTCAAAACAGTTTCTCGACTGCGCGCCGCTGGTCACGATGCCGGCTTGGTTGCCACAGTGCTTACCCAAGCCAAACTGCGCAGCCGAGGAGCCTCAAAGTTTGGTGACTTTGCGAACTCGATGTTTTTTACCGAGGACGGCTTGGAGCAGGCTTCACGCTTGCAAGTTTCTGCGCTTCATGCCGGGCGCTTTCGAGAAGCCGGCATTAGCCAGGTTGCTGATCTCGGGTGCGGAATCGGTTCCGAGAGTATGGCGCTAGCCGCCCTTGACCTAAACGTGGTCGCGGTGGAGTTAGACGAAGTAACCGCCGCCTGCGCCACCTATAATTTGGCACCTTTCGAGAATGCCAAGGTGGTCAATGCCGACGTTACCGAAATCAACCTAGACGAATTCGAAGCACAGTTTTTTGACCCAGCCAGGCGTGAACTTGGCACAGGTCGCGAGAAAGCAACTAGGAAGTTTGACCCAGCAGCCTTTTCACCAAACTTCGACTGGGTGCTAGAACAATCGGGCAATCGTCCTACCGGTATCAAGCTAGGTCCCGGCCACCCGCACGAAGCTATTCCTTCCGAAGCCGAAGCTCAGTGGGTTTCGGTAAACGGAGACTTAGTTGAGCTATCGCTTTGGTTTGGAAAGTTGGCGCGCCCTGGAATTGCTCGCTCAGCACTACTTGTCAAAGGCGATCAGCGTTTTGAAATCACCAGCGAGGTGGCCGAACAACCTTCGGCCGAGGTTCGGGAACTTGGAGAGTACCTTTACGAACCAGACAATGCGGTGGTTAGGTCGCACCTGATTTCGGTTTTAGCGAGCGACTTGCACCTAGGGATAATCTCACCCGAGATTGCCTATCTAACTGGCGACACACAAATCGATAGCCCATGGCTTCGTGGCTTCAAGGTTTTGGAGAGCCTAACCTTTGACCGTAAGAAATTGAAAGCACGGCTTCACGAACTAGACATTGGCGTACTAGAAATTAAAAAGCGTGGCAGCGACGTGGTTCCGGAAGTGCTTCGAAAAGAACTCCAGTTAAAAGGCGAGAGAGCCGCCACCCTGATTATTACCAGAGTGGGCGACTCTCATCGCGCGCTTATTTGCGAAGCGCTTTAGTTACTGCTGAACGGT
>JBJORE010000032.1:0-8339 GCA_046049565.1 Actinomycetota bacterium | reverse complement strand
CCTTGGAGGTTCTGCAGGTACATGAAGTCCGACCATGGTGAGGTTCCAACTAAACCGACTCTTACACTCATCCCTCTATTTAATGCTTTTTGGGACTAAAGATGCGAGTTGTTGCGTTAATTGAGACATGACGGTTATCGACAGACTTGGCCAAGGACTTCCAGTTCTCAAAGGAAAGGGCGGTAAGCCTGCGCTCTGCCTAGTAACCGGCGCGACCGGCTACATCGGCGGACGACTGGTGACTGCTCTTCTAGAACACGGTTACCGAGTGCGCGTGCTGGTTCGGAACGCCTCTCGAATCAGCCTTCACCCTTGGATTTCTCAGGTTGAAGTGATCGACGGCGATGCCAATGACTCCAAGGTTCTCGACCGAGCACTAGCTGGCGTGGATGTTGCCTACTACCTTATTCACTCGCTCATGATGAAAGAAGCGTTTGAAGAATCAGAAGTTTCATTAGCCAAAGGCTTTGCCAAGGCGGCCAAGAGGGCTGAAATTCAGCGCATGGTTTACCTCGGGGGAATCATCAATGACCCCGACGACCTCTCCCCACACATGAGCGCTCGAATGCAGACCGGCGAAATTCTTCGCCAGTCTGGTGTGCCGACCATCGAGTTCCGTGCCGGCGTAGTGATTGGCTCGGGTTCGGCTTCGTTCGAGATGATCCGTTATCTCACCGAGCGACTACCAATCATGACCACACCGAAATGGGTGAAGAACCGTATTCAACCGATTGCCGTTCGAGACTTACTTCGATACCTCGTTGGCGGCGCGAGTCTTCCAAAAAACATCGACGGTCACTACGACATCGCTGGACCAGACATTTTCACCTTTGCCGAGATGATGCAGCAATACGCTTCGGCTGCCGGGCTTCGCAAACGAATCATCATTCCGGTTCCGGTGCTATCGCCTGGTTTATCCAGCGGTTGGGTTGGCCTGGTGACGCCGGTGCCGTTCACCCTTGCCAAACGTTTGGTGGCTAGCCTCAAGCACGAGGTGGTTGCTACCCCATCCAACATCAACGAACTCATCCCTCCAGCCAAAGGTGGTCTCACCCACTTCAAGCGCGCTGTGGAACTGGCCCTGGCAAGGATCAAAAACACAAATGTTCAAACCCGTTGGTCGGATGCTTCGATTCCAGGGAGCCCGAGTGAACCGCTACCGACCGACCCCGATTGGGCTGGCGGTTCGCTTTATACCGACGTTCGAACCGCAGAGACGACCGACGACGTAAAGACCGTGTGGGCCAGGGTTCAGGCAATCGGCGGAGAACACGGCTACTCAACGGCAAGCTGGGCGTGGGAACTTCGAGGATTCATCGACAAGATGATCGGCGGAGTTGGGCTTCGCCGTGGACGTCGAGACCCAGACAAACTGGTGATCGGTGACGCAGTGGACTTCTGGAGAGTGGAAGAACTTATTCCACAGAAACTACTGCGTTTGCGCGCGGAGATGAAATTACCCGGACTGGCTTGGCTTGAGTTTCGAGTTGAAAAAACCGAAACAGGCACCAAGGTCACTCAGACCGCAACCTATGCTCCTAAAGGCCTTTTCGGTCAGCTCTACTGGTGGGCGGTTTACCCGATGCACGGTTTAGTTTTCCCATCTATGGTGAGAAACGCGGCGGGCCTGAACAAGCGAGCTAAATAACTCGCGCCAAAAACTCTTTGGTACGAGCGTTCTTCGGATTTGCGAAGAACTCGGTAGCTTCACCTTCTTCGGCGATGACGCCCTGATCTAAGAAAATTACCCAGTCGGCAACTTCACGGGCAAAGCTAAGTTCGTGAGTGGCCATAACAATGGTGGTTCCCGAAACCTTGAGGTCGCGAATGAGTTCCAAAACCTCGCCAGAAAGTTCTGGGTCGAGTGCGCTGGTGACTTCATCAAGAAGTAGTAGCTTCGGATTCAGCGCGACCGCTCGAACGATTGCGGTTCGTTGCTGTTGTCCCCCAGAAAGTTTGTCTGGGTATTGATTCGCCTTGTCGGCTAAACCGATGCGACCCAACCACGACAGTGCAATTTCGGTTGCCTCTTTGTCACTCTTGCGCTGAACTACCTTTAGCGCCAGCTTCACGTTCTCCAAAATGCTCAGGTGAGCGAACAGGTTATAAGACTGAAAAACCAGCCCAATGTCGGCTCGCACTTCGTCCTCGTTAATTCCAGGACGACTGATTTCGTCGCCGTCCAGCCAAATTTGTCCGTCGCTAAGTTCCTCAACCAGATTGAGGCAGCGCAACATGGTTGATTTACCGGAGCCGCTCGAGCCAATTAGGGCAACAATCTGACCAGGGTAAACCTCGAGGTCAACTCCTTTGAGCACCTGTCGTTCGTCGAAGTTTTTGCGAATGTTTTTGGCGAGCAAGCGAGGCTTCGACCAGTCAATCTCGGTCATAGCACCGTTCCCATCTGCTCACGTTTGGCCATGCGGGCAGCAAGCCAGTCGGTTAGACGAACGGTTGGGATGGCCATCAGTACGAAGAAGAGTCCGGCCAGGATATACGGGGTGAAGTTAGCGAAGTGGGCTACCTCGATTTGCGCCCCGCGCACAGCGTCCACAGCGCCAAGCACCGAAATCAAACCAACGTCTTTTTGCAACGCCACAAAGTCATTCATCAGTGGCGGCACAACCTTTCGAACGGCTTGAGGTAAAACCACCAAACGAACGGATTGCGAATAACTGAGTCCCAGCGAGCGGGCGGCCAAACGCTGAGAAGGGTGAATGGATTCGATTCCTGCTCGAAAGACCTCGGCCACATAGGCAGAGTAGGTAAGAGTGAGCGCGATCGTGCCGAGGATTTCGGGAGCGATCCGACCAAGGCCTTCAATACGAAGTCCTGGGATACCAAAACCGACCAGGTACAAAACGATAATCAGAGGCGTACCGCGGAAAAGGTCTATATAGCCTTTGGCCAGCAGGCGAATTGGTGTGAGGACCGGATTACGAAGAGTAGTTGCCAACGCCAGGAGAAGTGCCACCACAATAACGCTGATCGAGGCGAAGAACAGCACGCGCAGGTTCAGCCAGAGACCGTCGAGGACTCTCGGCATTGCTTTGACCGCGGTGTCCCAGTCGAAGAAGGAACTTTGAACCCTCGACCAGCCGGGAGTGTTTACCAAAAGCAACCAGGCGACCAAGGCAAAGGCCAAGGTGCTGGCTACAGCGGTCAGAGTAGAACGCCGTTTGCGCGAAACTCGCCAGGTTTCCCTGGCGAGCTGCGCTTCAGATGTTTCGCTCTGACTCATGGAAGCCAGACTACTTCAGAACTGGTGCCCCAGCGTAACCGGCTAGCCACTTGTCCTGTAGCTTCTTCAAGGTTCCGTTAGCCTTCAATGCATCAACAGCAGCCGTAACCTTCGCGGTTAGCTTGCTGCCCTTGTCGAGCACTAGACCGAACAGATCACCAGCAGCCGCACCTTCTAGCTGACCTACGATTAGTCCGCCATCAAGCTCAACTGCTGTTAGGTAAAACGCGGTTGGTAGGTCAACAACAATTGCGTCAACCTGTCCAGCGGCAAGAGCAGCCTTAGCGTCATCGTTGTTGTTGAAAGCTAGCGCGCCCGAGGTTGGCTGAATAACCTTCTCGATTGCGTCGAAGCTGGTAGTTCCGGTCGCTGCACCGATTGCTAGACCCTTCAGGTCAGCTAGCGACTTGGCAGAAGCTGCCTTCGAACCCTTTACGGTGATCACGGTCTGGGCGGTCTCGTAGTAAGGGCTCGAGAAGTCAACGCTGTTCTTGCGCTCATCGGTAATCGAGTACTGCTGAAGGTTGAAGTCGAAGTTCTTTGCACCCGGTGCGATTGCTTCGTCAAAACTAGTGCGAACCCAAATCACATCTTCTGGGGCGAAACCAAGTTCAGCTGCAACGGCGTAGGCAACTGCGGCCTCATAGCCTTCACCGCTCTCTGGCTTGTCGCCAACAACCCATGGCTCGTAAGCAGGGTTTCCGGTGCCGATGGTGAGCTTGCCGGCGGTAACGGTAGCAAGTGCGCTCGGGTCTTTAACTTCTGCTGTCGGTGCACATGCGGAAACAACAAGCACGCTCGCTGCTACTACAGCGGTAACCGCAGCCTTTAGGAAGCTTTTACGATCGAATGAAAAGGACATTTCTTCTCCTGGAGTTTTTTCGGTTTGGACTTCTATTTTGAGCCCTAGAGAGAAGAAACCAAGGCTCATTACTTTTTATTTCAGTGCAAACCCAGACGACGTAATCGAACCAAAGCACCGTCTTCAATCGGAGACTCCGGACCGATCAGTACTCGAATCGCTTTGAGCAGGAAACGTGTGGTTGGAATCACAATCCATCGCGGCATTGAGCGAAGTCCTAGCAGTACCCGATGCTCGGGGCGAAGCGAAACAACCGCAGCTTGAAAAAGCAGCGCATAGGCTGGCCGCACCAAAAGTGGTAGAGGTGGCTTTCGGATAAAGCGAACCACGGCACGAGTGTCTTCGGTAACTCTTAGTTCGTCGAGAAAATCGTCCATCTGTTCATCGAGTTCAGCAAAGGTCTTCGGCGCATTGGTTAAGCCCAGTGGTTCAACCGATTTTGCCCACGAGGAAACGTAGCCATCGGCACCGCCAGGAATTGCCGCTTCACAGTAAAGCTGGTGGGCAGCTAGGAATGAATCTGTGAAAGCTGCGTGAACCCAGAGCAGCAGGTGTGGATCGGAAGCCTGATAGGGAACCGGCTTGTCGCCAGTAACTCTGGTGTGCAAACGATTCACACGAGAAGACTCTCCGGCAACTGCAGCATGAGAACCGAAGGTGGTCACGGTAAGCCAGCGAATGGTGCCAGCAAGGCGTCCTAGTGGATCTTGTTCATAGCGAGAGTGGTTGCGAACCCCAGCCAAGGTAGCTGGTTGAAGTGCCTGAACCAAAAGTGCGCGAATCCCACCAACCAGCGTTCCAAAATCTCGATGAACCACCCAAGGGCCATCGGTTGGAAGGTATAGCCCCCCGGTTTCACCCTCGGCAATTATGTCTAGCCAAGGTGGTTTTCCGTCTTTGGCACCGGAAAGCAGGTGACGAAATCTGATTGAAAAGAATTCTTGAAGTCGGTTGTTTTTGTGATTCAACTTAACTGCCAAACATCGCGAACGAAACGAGGATTAGCAAGATAGTAGCAACAGGGCCCCAAACCAATTTTTCTTTCTTTGACCGGCTAATCCAATTCATTACAAAACCCAGGACCGAATAGGCGAAGGTCAACCAAATCAAGACGGTTCTGATTGCTTCGGGCCAAGAAACTATCAATCCGACACCGTATTTAGAAAGTAGCGCCTGAGCCATGAGAACAAGAATCAGGATCGAAATAGCTGCGGTTGCTCGGCCCTGAATCGTAAGTTTTCCTTTGGAGCCACCGCCTTGGGTGTATTCGCCCCAAGGTGCCCCAAAAAGTAGTGCCAACTGGAAAAGGCAAACCAAATAGAAGCCGTAACTGGCCAACTCCGCAAAAAACATTTCGCCTCCTGCCTTCAAGTGTAGGCAGGTAGCCTTGAACCATGTCTGACTTCACTGCCCCAGGGCTCACTACGGCCGAAGTTGCCGAGCGGGTTGCAGCCGGGCTGACTAACAAGCAAGACACCTCTTCTTCGCGCAAGCTCACCAGCATTCTTCGCGCAAACTTTTTCACACTCTTCAACGCCATCGTTGGTGGTTCGTTCCTCGCGCTCCTGTTGCTCGGGCAATGGAAAGATGCCCTGTTTGGTTTGGCAGTAATCTCGAACATTCTGATTGGTGTGATTCAGGAATACCGCTCGAAGCGAACCCTAGATCGCATCAGCCTGCTTCATGCCCCTCATGCCAGGGCTAGGCGCAACGGTGAATTGGTTGATTTGAAGTTGGAAGAAATCGTCATGGACGACCTTCTCGAACTTCGAGCTGGCGACCAACTTCTAGCCGACGCCGAGGTCGTTTACTCCGACGGCCTCGAGTTGGACGAATCCATTCTGACCGGCGAATCGGAGCCGGTTGAGAAGAGTATCGGCAACACCGTTCTGGCCAGTTCTGCGGTTTCGGCAGGTCGCGGTGTGGCGAGGGTCACCCAAGTGGGCTCGAACACCTACGCCTCAAAAATCACAGTTGAAGCGAAAAAGTTTTCACTGGTTGCCAGCGAACTTCGCAATGCGATCAACAAGGTAATCAAGTGGATCTCTTGGGCACTTCTGCCATTTGTGTTAATTGCTGCTAATGGCCAGATGCAGGCCCACGGCGGTTGGGGCGTTGCCATTGCCGACGGCTCTTGGCTCGAGGCAACCGTTGCCGCTATCGCAAGCGTTATCGCTTTCGTTCCCCAGGGTTTGGTGCTGATCACGAGCATCACCTTCGCGGTGGCTGCAATGAAGCTGGCTAATCGCAAGGTGTTGCTTCAAGAACTTCCTGCGGTGGAAGGTCTAGCTCGCGTTGACGTGGTTTGCTTCGACAAGACCGGAACCCTAACCGAGGGTGACATCGAGTTTGAGGCTGTCGAATTGGTTGGCCCAGCAAATCAAGGACACGAAGCCGTGATGGCCTATTTCGGAAACGACCCCGATGCCAACGCCACTACTCGCTGCCTGCAAGGGCACTTTAGCGGTCACGAAAAGCTAAAGCACACGTCATCGGTAGAGTTCACCTCAGCGAAGAAGTTATCGTCTTTTACCTTCAAGGAATCTGGCATTTGGACTTTCGGAGCTCCAGAGTTCGTGTTGGGCAAGAGCCGCGGCAAGGTTTCGGTGCGCGCCGAAGAGTTGGCAGCAACCGGACGTCGCACGTTAGTGCTCACCAATAACGATGAACCAATTGCGCTGGTTACCTTCCGCGAGCGCATTCGACCAGATGCTGCCCAGACCGTTGAATACTTCCGCGAACAGGGAGTCTCGATTCGCATCATCTCGGGCGACAACCCGCAAACGGTGGCTGCAGTTGCCCGCGATGCTGGCGTTCAGTTTGAGGGGGTGGCCTTCGACGCCCAAAACCTCCCAGAGAGCATCGAAGAGTTGGCCGAGATTATGGAAACCTACACTGTCTTCGGAAGGGTAACCCCCGAGCAAAAGCGAAACATGGTTGCGGCTCTTCAGCTTCGAGGTCACGTGGTTGCTATGACCGGTGACGGCGTCAACGATGCCCTAGCTCTAAAGAAAGCCGACATGGGTATCGCCATGGGGTCCGGATCTCCAGCAACCAAGGCGGTTTCGAACCTGGTGCTGCTTGATGGCAAGTTCTCGAATCTCCCTGGCGTGGTTGCCGAGGGGCGTAAGGTAATCGCTAACATCGAGCGCGTCTCCAAACTCTTCCTCACCAAAACCAGTTGGGCGCTAACCCTAGCCCTGGTTTTCGGTGTCCTCGCGTGGAAGTTTCCATTCCTACCTCGTCAGCTTTCCGGCATCGACTCTTTCACCATCGGTCTACCAGCCTTCGCGCTAGCACTGCTACCTAACGCTCGTCGCTATGTTCCAGGTTTCCTAGGACGAGCCCTCTCGTTCACCATCCCGAGCGGTATCGCGGTAGCTCTGAGCGTGATTGCCCTGCAAATGGTTGCCATGAATCAGGGTTGGGATAACTCGGACGCCTCGAGAACCGCCACAATGGTGACCATGAGCGTCACCGGTCTTTGGGTTCTGAGCACCTTGGCAAGACCACTCGACCGAGTGAAGCTTGCCATCTTCTTAGGAATGATTTTGCTCGGAATCCTGATTTTCACCGTGCCGCTTTCCACCGGTTACTTCGGTTTCAGCGCGCTTTCGTTGCCTCAGCTTCTAACCGCATTCGCTATCGGTGCCGCAGGTTCGGTTCTCATTGAATTGGTAAATTATTTATCAAGCAAGTGGCAACAATCAAGAAAGTGGCAACTTTTGCTATCTACGAAACGACTTACCTTTTTCTCAATAGCGCTAGCTCTTGTTTCAACTGCTGGACTCATTGTCGTTGAAGCGAGTTTTTCGAGTTGGTTTACTAACGGATTTCCGTTTCAGGTTTTTCTGGCCTTAAGTCTTTTCATGTTTTTTGGATTCAACTCGGTTGCCACTGCAATTCTTTTAAGAACGAAACACACTCTGGTGAGGATTGCCAATCTAGTTTTCGGTTTGTTCTGCTTCGCAGGATGGGTTTACTTGTTCATGGATCAGTTACCGTGTTTTCTCGGTGGCTCTGGCTGCTAAATCAGCGGCGCGGCGCAAGAACCACGTTTGGCATCTCAGGTGCCGGAATCCAGCCACCAACCTTGTCCTCGAAACTTGGCCAGTCTTCACCTTGAGCGTTCCAAGCTTCTCGCCATGCCACGATCTCGGCATGGCTTCTGCCGATAAAGTTCCACCACATTACGATGTGTTCGGTGAATGGTTCACCACCAATTAGCAGGGCCAC
>JBJORE010000031.1:0-8717 GCA_046049565.1 Actinomycetota bacterium | reverse complement strand
AGGTAGCCAGAGGTGCGAATGAACGCGTAGTTCTCTAGGACGTCGAGGATACCCGCGACTGATACGAGAACATCGTTCTCGCCAATCTCCGGTTCGGCTTCGTCCTGGAAGTCTCCCCCGCGGCCACGGCCACGGTTGTTGCGGTCGCCCCGGTTACGGTTACGGTTGCGGTTACGGTTACGTCCACCTCGGTCGTCTTCACGGTCGCCACGGTTGTTGTCGCGGTTTCCTTCACGACGGCCCTCGCCGCCTTCCGACTTGCTCTCGCTTGCGCCTTCCGACTTTGCAGCTTCGGCTGGCGCCGACTCACCCTCGGTCTTTGGCTTTGCGCTGCGGGTGCGGCGCTTTGGTGCTGAACCTTCAGCAGGAGCCGAATCGGTCGATACAGCTGGGTCTACTACTACGCGGCGACCTTTGGTCGCGGGTACGTCTTGCTGGATTTCATCCATGTGTTTGTATTTCTCCTTGAGATTTAGGTGACTGGTTCGTTTCGGGTTAGTCACCTTGGGCACGAATTTTGCGTGCACATAAACGCTTGATTAGCGGTTGATTCACCAGTGGGAGCTTCTAATTGAATAAAACTTTAGAGCTTCTCACCTATTTACTGGTGCGAGATAACAGTAGCACCTTTGAAGTCAACTGCCAAGACCAAAGCGCGCCACTGTGGAAAGTTTTCGGCGGCCAACTTGGCGGCTTCCATGCGTTCGGCTGGATCCGAAGCCAAAACTAGAACGGATGGGCCTGCACCAGAAACAACTGCTGCGTGATTGTTGGCACGCATGAGTTCAATCACTTTGCCGGCTTCTGGCATGGCTTCAGCTCGATACTCCTGGTGGAGTCGGTCTTCCGTTGCGGCCATCAATAACTCAGGGCTTTGGGTTAGCGCAGCAACTAGTAAAGCTGAGCGCGATACGTTGAACACAGCATCTTCGTGAGGAACCGACTCTGGCTGAAGGGCACGAGCGGTTGCGGTAGACATCTTGAAGTTTGGAACCAACTCGAGTGGTGAAACGCCGCGGTGAACGATTAGCTTTTTGTGGTGCGGACCTTTGGCATCTTCCCAAGCGATGGTTAACCCACCGAACAAAGCCGGAGCCACATTATCTGGGTGACCTTCTAGATCGGTTGCTAGTTGCAACAGACGTTCGGGGGTGAAGTCGACAACGCCTTCGAGTAAGCCCTTGGCAGCAACGATTCCAGAAACTACTGCGGCGCCAGAAGAACCCATGCCACGTCCGTGAGGAATCACATTGTGCGCTTTGAGCTTCAATCCAGGAAGGGCAACGCCTACCTGCTCAAAAACATAGGCGATTGACTTGACGACGAGGTTACTCTCATCCGTAGGAACTTCTCCGGCGCCTTCGCCAATAACTTCGACGACCGCTCCCGAACCTGAAACCGCCTCAACCTCTAATTCGTCGTAGTAAGAAAGAGCCATGCCGAGCGTGTCAAAGCCAGGTCCGAGGTTTGCCGAAGTGGCAGGAACCTTGACCGAAACTTTTCGCCCGACGAGGTTGGTCATAGTTATGCGAGACCTAGACGATCGGCTACTTCTTCAGCGCGCTTAGAAACAGCCTGAGGTTTGATGGCGCGACCGCGCTCATCCTTGAGAGCCCAAGCAGCATCCTTCAGACCGTTGCCGGTTACCGTGACCACGATGGTTTTGCCAGCTAGGTTCTCTCCGGTTCGAGATGCCTGCAACAAACCGGCAGCTCCGGTAGCCGATGAAGGTTCAACGAATACGCCTACTTCTTGCGAAAGAAACCGGTGCATCCATAGAATGTCTGGGTCTTTGACCGAACCGAAGCGACCATCCGACACCTCGCGAGCCTTGAGAGCTAAGTCGTAGGAAGCAGGGTTACCAATACGAATTGCGGTTGCAATTGTGTCTGGGTTCTTGACCGGGGTTCCGTATACAAACGGAGCCGAGCCATCAGCCTGGTAACCCCACATCTGAGGAATGTGGCTAATTCGGCCGATTTCCAGGTCTTCGCTGTAACCCTTGAAGTAAGCCGAGTAGTTTCCGGCGTTTCCCACTGGAAGAACATGGATGTCTGGAGCACGGTCTAGCGCCTCAAACACTTCGAAAGCGCCAGTCTTTTGACCTTCGATGCGATCAGGGTTGACCGAGTTGACTAGGTGAACCGCGTAGTTGTTGGAAAGGTCTCGAGCGAGGTCTAGGCAGTCGTCAAAGTTTCCTTTGACCTGAAGAATCTGTGCCTTGTGCGCTACAGCCTGGGCCAACTTACCAAGAGCAATCTTTCCCTTTGGAACGAGCACTACCGACTGGATGCCTGCTGCGGCAGCGTAGGCAGCAGCCGAAGCAGAGGTATTACCGGTCGAAGCACAGATAACTGCCTTGGCGCCGTGTGAAACTGCTTTGGAAACCGCCATGGTCATTCCGCGGTCCTTGAACGAACCGGTAGGGTTCATGCCTTCGACCTTCAGATAAACCTCATCTGCACCAACCAGTTTGGCTAGAGCAGGTGCAGCAACGAGCGGTGTGCCGCCCTCACCGAGCGTGATGATTCTGGTGTTTGCATCGACGTCTAGACGGTCAAAATATTCGCGGATAACTCCGCGCCACTGGTGTGCCATTAGTTGCCTTCCACTCTGATTACGGAGGTGATGGAGTCGACCGCGTTTGAGGTCGACAGTGCCTGAACAACAGCGGTCAGTGCGGAGTCTTTTGCATCGTGAGTGCCAATAAGAAGCTGAGCGGTTGGGTTTTCACGCTTGCTAGCAATTGACTGCTCAACAGTTTCTACCGAAACATTATGCTTTGCAAAAATGTTGGCAACCTCGGCTAGCACACCTGGCTGGTCCTTCACTTCCAAAGCAATTTGGTAACTCGTAGTGATTCTCGAAATCGGCAGAGTTGGAAGATTGGCGTGAGCTGAGTCGGCGAGGCCAGGGCCACCGATAACGTGACGCTTGGCGGCTGAAACGAGGTCACCCAGCACCGCCGAAGCGGTCTGAGCACCGCCGGCACCAGCACCATAGAACATTAGCTCGCCAGCTGCTTCCGCCTCAACGAATACCGCGTTGAATGCTTTGCGTACAGAAGCAAGTGGGTGCTCTCTCGGAATCAGGGCTGGGTAAACGCGTGCCGAAACTCCGGCTTCTCCCTGTTCGTCGGCTTCAATCTTTTCGCAAACTGCAAGCAACTTGATGACATAGCCGTTTTCGCGTGCCGAGGCAATTTGCGCTGGAGTGATTTCGGTGATTCCCTCACGGTGAACGTGGTTTAGGTCAACCTCGGTGTGGAAAGCAAGCGAAGCGAGGATTGCAACCTTCTGCGCCGCGTCGTATCCTTCGACATCGAGACTCGGATCGGCTTCTAGGTAACCAAGATCGGTTGCTTCAACCATGGCTGCTTCGAGAGATAGACCTTCCGAATCCATGCGATCGAGGATGTAGTTGGTCGAGCCATTTACGATACCCATGATGCGGGTGACCTTGTCGCCGGCAAGGGATTCGCGAAGCGGGCGAATGATTGGAATTGCCGCTGCCACTGCAGCTTCATAGTAAAGCTGTGCGCCAACTTGCTCGGCCACTTCGAAGAGTTCAGTCGAGTGATTCGCCAACAGTGCCTTGTTTGCAGTAATTACATCGGCACCGGCAAGCAGCGATTGGCGAATCAAGGTTCGGGCAGGCTCAATGCCACCCATAACTTCGATGACGATGTCGGCGGTCAGAATTAGCGCTTCGGCATCGGTGGTAAGTAATTCAGCGGGAATTGCCGGGTCGCGCTTTCCATTCAGGTCACGAACCGCAATTCCAATGAGCTCCAACTCGGCACCTACTCGGGCTGCGAGTTCAGATTTGTTTTCAAGCAATAGACGAGCGACCTGACCACCAACGGTGCCGGCTCCCAGTAGCGCTATACGTAGCGGACGATATTCAATCACTTTTAGTCCTTCTTGATGCCGACGTCGCGAGACAGAAGATCTGCCTCGGTTTCGCCTCGCACAATCAATCGTGCCTTACCATCGGCAACTGCCACAACCGGAGGTCGTTGCAGATAGTTGTAGTTACTTGCTAGAGAGAAGCAGTATGCGCCAGTTGCAGCCACCGCAATGGTGTCTCCAATCGCGATATCACTTGGAAGATAGTCGTGCCTAACAACGATGTCGCCACTTTCACAGTGCTTTCCAACAACACGCACAAGAGTGGGTTTGCTACTTGAAACGCGCGATACCAAGCGAGTCGAATATTCAGCTTGGTATAGGGCGGTTCGAGCGTTGTCGCTCATTCCACCATCGACCGAAACATACTTTCGAGTGTTGCCATCGCCAAGGTTTACGTCTTTTATGGTTCCAACGTTGTAAAGAGTCACGCCGGCACGTCCAACGATTGCCCGACCGGGTTCAAAAGCGAGTTTTGGAACTTGAATACCTTCGGCTTGGCAAGCAACTGCAATAGCTTCGGTAATGGCGTTGGCCAGTTCATCAATGTCAGGAGCGTCATCGCCGACGTTGTAGTTGATTCCGAAACCACCGCCCAGGTTAAGCTGTGGAACCGGCCCTCCCTTGAGAAGAGCCGCGTGAAGTTTGACCAGACGCTTCGCTGCTTCAGCAAATCCTTCAGCTGCGAAAATCTGTGAGCCGATGTGTGAGTGAAGACCTAAGAACTCGAGGTGATTGAGTTTACGAATCTTCTCGACAAGGGTTGGCACGTCGTCGATCGCGATGCCGAATTTTTGATCTTCTCGAGCAGTAGCTAGAAACTCATGAGTGTCTGCGTGTACACCGGTGTTTACGCGAATGCGAACCGGCTGAATTCGTCCCTGTGCCCCAGCTGTGGCGGCGATTCGCTCAATCTCAATTTCGCTGTCGATTACGATTGCGCCAACTCCGGCTGAAACTGCGCGACCGATTTCCGCGGCCGACTTATTGTTACCGTGCAAACCGATTCGCTTGGCGTCGATGCCAGCCGCGAGCGCAATTGCCAACTCTCCACCGCTTGCAACATCAACATTCAAACCGAGAGCATCAACCCAACGAACCACTTCGGTGCAGAGGAATGCCTTGCCCGCGTAATAAACCGTCGCTTCTGTTCCAATTCGCTTGGCCGCACCACTGAGAGCATTCGAAACTTCGTTGGCGTTACGCTCAAATTCGCCTTGATCAATCACGTAAAGCGGCGTGCCAAATTGGGCAGTTAGGTCGCTCGAAGGGACGCCTCCGAAAACAACCTCCCCGTCAGAGTCACGGGATGCACCAGCTGGCCAGATTCGCTTGGTTAATTCGTTGTTGTCGCTTGGTGCAGTCAGCCAGCCTGGTTTCAATTCGCTCTGAGCCATTACATACGCTCCGGAGCTGAAACGCCAAGAACCTCGAGTCCATTACGCAAAACAATCGAGGTAGCTTCATTTAGCCAAAGGCGAGTTCGGTGGATGGTTTCCACTTCCCCACCCGAAATCGGGGTAACACGGCAGTTGTCATACCAGCGGTGGTAGGAACCAGCCACCTCTTCTAGATAACGAGCCACTCTGTGAGGTTCACGCTCAAGAGCCGCGTGCGCAAGAACACCTGGGTACTGAGTGAGTTTGGCGAGAAGTTCACCCTCAGCTGGGTGTTCAAGTAATTCTGGCGCAAACTCGGTACGTTCTACTCCCAGCGACGCGGCATTGGTTGCAACCTGGCGGGTGCGGGCGTGTGCGTACTGAACGTAGAAAACCGGGTTGTCATTAGTCTTTTTTTCGAGCACCGATAAATCCACATCTAGCGAAGAATTGATACTTGATCGAACCAACGCGTAGCGTGCTGCATCGACTCCAACTAGCTCTACTAGGTCTTCCAAAGTGACAACGGTTCCAGCACGCTTGGACATGCGAACCGGTTCACCATCTCGAACAAGGTTGACCATCTGACCAATCAAAATTTCAAGATTTACACCAGGCTCGTCCCCGAACGCGGCACACATTGCCATCATTCGAGGCACATAGCCGTGGTGATCCGCACCGAGCATGTAGATGCAGCGGTCAAATCCGCGCGAACGCTTGTCTAGGTAATAGGCAAGGTCGCCAGCGATGTAGGCCGCGTCCCCATCACTCTTGAGAACCACACGGTCGCGGTCGTCGCCGAAGGTAGTGGTGCGAAGCCAAAGTGCGCCGTCCTCTTCAAACATGTGGCCCGCGGACTTGAGCCGTTCGATTGCCCTTTCTACGGCACCAGACTCGTACAGAGAGTTCTCATGGAAGTAGACATCAAAGTCGACACCAAATTCGTGAAGTGATTGGCGAATCTCCTGAAACATAAGTTCCACGCCGGCAGCGCGGAAAGTTTCCTGGGCTTCGGCTTCTGGCAGATTCAAAATTTCGACGGCAGTGCCATCCAGGACTTGCTTTGCGATTTGGTCGATGTATGCGCCAGCGTAACCGTCTTCTGGAGTTTCATCTCCACGAGCGCTGGCTAGCAGGGACCGGGCAAAACGATCAATCTGGGCGCCGTGATCGTTGAAGTAATACTCGCGGGTTACGGTCGCGCCCTGAGACTGCAAAATGCGTGCAAGCGAGTCACCAACTGCAGCCCAGCGGGTTCCACCTAGGTGGATTGGGCCGGTCGGGTTAGCCGAAACGAATTCCAGGTTCAGCTTCTGACCCTTTAGGATTTCACCCTTGCCGTATGAATCTCCCAGTTCGACCAAAGTCTTTGCCAACTCACCGGCAGCACCAGCGCTTACAGTCACATTGATGAAACCAGGACCGGCGATGTCTACTTTTTCAACGCCGTCTAAAGATGACAGGAACTCAACAACTTTTTCGGCGAGGTCCCGAGGCTTCATACCAAAATTGGCCGCGAATTGTAAGGCTAGGTTAGTAGACCAGTCGCCGTGTTCACGATTTCTTGGACGTTCAACAACAACTTCATCTGGCAGCTCTCCGGCGCCGATTAGTCCTTCTGCCTGCAATCGAGACAGGATGTTCACTAACGCAAAAGAAAGCGCTTCTGGGGTCATTTTTGGCCTCGAGACGTGAACAAACAGGGTATCCAGCAATCATACCAAAGGGGTCTTGGCTGTTAGTCTGGAAGCACCCCAAAGCCCCTATAGCTCAGGGGATAGAGCGTTGCCCTCCGAAGGCGAAAGCGCAGGTTCGAGTCCTGCTAGGGGCACATGTCAGAAATACTGCATTTCCTAAACCCTGAGTTCCTTTTGGCTACCTTCGGGCAACTCTTCTTTGCCGTGGCTTGCCTCATGATTTTTGCTGAGACTGGACTACTGGCTGGATTCTTCCTCCCTGGCGACTCTCTACTGTTCGCACTGGGTCTGTTTATTGCCAGCGGTCAAATTGATGTGCCGCTCTGGTTAGCTGTCCTACTCTTGGCAATCTCGGCCTTTGCCGGGGATCAAACCGGCTACTGGATTGGCCGAAAGCTCGGACCTGCAGTTTTCAACAAACCAAAATCGCGCCTATTCCGCCCGGAAAACGTTCAAGCCGCTCACGCTTTCTTCGAACGTTATGGTTCACGTGCCGTCGTCCTGGCTCACTTCGTTCCAATTATGAGAACGTTCATTCCAGTTTCGGCGGGTATCGCAAAGTTGGACTGGCGAAAATACACACTCTACAACCTGGTAGGAATCCTGCTCTGGGCGGTCGGTGTAACCCTACTCGGTGCCGCATTAGGCAGCAACCCATGGGTCAAGGCCAATCTAGAACTGGTTCTAATTGGGTTCGTTGTAATTTCATTCATACCAATCGCATTAGAAGTCTTGCGAAATTGGAAGAAGCGCTAGGCGTTGAGAAAAGAAATAAGCTGACTTACTGCTTCAGCTCGGTGACTTAGAGCGTTCTTCACTTCAGGTTCCAACTCGGCTGCCGTGACCTCGAAACCATCTGGAACAAAGACCGGGTCATAACCGTGACCGTTGGTTCCACGCTCCTCGGTTGCGATGGAACCCGACCAAAATCCTGTAAATGAAATCTCGTTACCGCCGTCGACTAGGGCTATCGTGCAAACGAATGCTGCTGAGCGGTATTCCGGCTTCACATCAGAAAGTTGCTTCAAAAGCAGTTGACGGTTTTCTACGTTGTCACGTCCACCAGCCCAGCGGGCCGAAAAGATGCCTGGCGAACCACCTAAAATCTCAACTGCCAAGCCGGAGTCGTCGGCGATCGCTGGAAGACCGGTTTGCTTATTTGCAGCTCGCGCTTTAATCAGTGCGTTTTCAAGATAGCTCACGCCGTCCTCGATTGGTTCAGGACCGTCGTAACCGATTAGTTCGAGATCGGGAACCGCAGGCTCCAAAATGGCTCGAAGTTCGGCGAGCTTGCCCTGGTTATGAGAGGCGAGAACTAACTTCACTTCTCGAGGGCCTCGGCTTGGAGTCTGGTGAGGTCAGCGCAGCCTTTGACAGCCAAGTCGAGCAGGCGATTCAGTTCGTCGCGGTCGAAAGGAACTCCTTCGGCCGTCCCCTGAACCTCAACGAACTTACCGCTTCCGGTTACCACAACGTTCATGTCGGTCTCAGCTCGAACATCTTCAACATAGGCAAGATCGAGTTGCGGTTCGCCATCGATGATTCCAACCGAAATCGCAGCAACACTGTCGGTGAGCGGGTTTGCTCTAGCAGGAATGTGTCCATGCTTCTTGCCCCAGTTAATGGCGTCCACCAGTGCAATGTAAGCGCCGGTGATGCTCGCGGTGCGAGTTCCACCATCAGCTTGCAAAACGTCGCAATCGATAACGATGGTGTTCTCGCCGAGAGCTTTA